>JAJXDX010000115.1 GCA_021640185.1 Oscillospiraceae bacterium
GCGCATGGACGCAGGCGGGCGGGATGTCCTGCGTCACCTTGCCGTCGGCCGATACGGTCAGCGGCGGCGTGCGGTCGTATGCTCCGCTGCCGTCGACGGCCTCCAGATACAGCGTGTAGCCGCTCTGCAGCGCCGCCGGCAGCGCAAAGGTCACCCGTGTCGCGTCGTGTTCGCCCTGCACGCCGCCGTCCTGCACCGCCGTCGGCGTGATCGACAGGTCCTCGCCGATCGTGTATGCGATCTGTCTGTTCATCGTGTCCCTCCTTTATTTCAGCCCGAACAGCAGCTGCCGGATCATGCCGTCATACTGCTCGTCCGTCAGCACCCGGCGGTATTCCTCGCGGCTGACCTTGCCGTCGCCGTCCGCGTCGGCGAACGCGGCGTTCTTGACCGTCTGCGCCAGATAGTAGTCCGCCGGGCTGACGCCGCGCCCGGCATAAGCCTCGACCTTGATGTGCTGCGCCGTCATCGTGCCGCCGGTCTTTTCCGCCATCACCTTGTCGGCGACATAACCGGACAGCCCGCTTTCGACGCGCTTTTTCTCCTTGTCGGTCAGCTTACCGTACAGCCCGCTCCGGCACACCTCGCGGAACAGCCGCTCCTGCTCTTTTTTGTAGTCCCTGTCCTCGCCCTTGATCGCCGTGCGCATCCCGGCGTCGATCTGCTCCTCGGTCTTGCCGGTCATCAGCAGATACTGCCGCAGATGCTGCGCTTTTTCCGTATCGCCCTTTTGCGTGTAGCGGTACAGGCGGCGGTAGAAAATCCCGTCCGACGTGGTGTATCCGGCGTTCATGGACAAAAACTCGCCGCTGCGGATATCCTCGATGTGGTAGCCCAGCCCGGCCGCCATGTCGGCAACGTTCTTGTACGGGATGCCGAGCACATTCATCAGGTCGCGCGTAACGTACTGCCATGTTTTTCCGCTGGACAGGTCGCCTGTCGCGAAGTCCTTGAGCAGGTTCCCGGCCGTTTCCAGCGCCGTGTCCGACACGCCGTAATAGCTGCTGCCGAACACCCGCGCCGCGACCGCCCCGTACACGACATCGCCGAAGGCATACGACCCGGCGATGCTCGACAGCATCTCCTGTCCGATCGCCCCGGCCATGGAGGCCGCCGTGACCTCGCCGTCCTCGTCGCGATAACCGTTGACCTTGTGGATCAGCACATTGACCAGCGTGCGCAGCAGCACGAGGGTGATCGTGCCGCCGATGACGCCGGTGTACCCGTTGACGAGCTGCTGCTTCGCCGCATCCAGCTGTGCCTTCGTGCCGGTGCCGTTTTTGAACGCCTGCTGCGCCGCCCTGTACCGGCCGGTCGCCTCGTAGAGGATGTTCATCTGCTGATTGGCCTGCGTTTTGTACATCGTGAGGAACTTCATCGCCTCGTTTTTGCTGCGCAGCAGGTCGCTGCGCTCCGTGACGGTGAAGTTCGGCTGTGTTTTGCGGATCACGGTGTCCAGCATCTCGCCGACCGCCTGATAATACGCATCGCTGCCGACCTTCAAGTCCGGCCGCTCGGCCTGTATCCGCTCCTCGCAGCCGAACCAGCACAGCGCGACGGTGCGCACGTCCACTTCCTGACACCAGTTGAGCAGATGACCGTGCGTCGCTTTGTTGAGTTTCGACCACAGCGTGTCGATCGCGTTCTGCCCGCTTTTGGCCAGTGCGATCTCCTCCGTGCCGCCCGCTCCGCGGCTGCGCTCCCAGAAGTACGGGCTGTATTTGCGGATCAGTGCCATCGTTTCGGCATTGACCTTCGGCAGGTGCTTCAGCGCCTTGCCGGTGTACTTCCACCCGATCTCGGCCGCGGCGGTCGGCAGCGAGGCTGCCTGACTGACCGCCACGCGCAGATTGAGCGTCAGCGTCGCCCGCACGGCGTTTTTGCGGAAGAACGAAAGGGGAGAGGCGTCCGCCCGGCGGTTGCCGGAGATGTCTGCCATCAGGTTCTGGACGTAGCTGTCGCCGGTCACGCCTAGCGCGGCCTTGCCCTTGCCCCATTTGCGCGCCAGCGTTTCCTTGACGCTGCTCTTGCCGCCCGGGGTGACGGCATTGTACAGCTTTTGAAAATCGGTGGTGAAGCCCAGCCATGCGGAGAACTTGGCCGTCGTGTCGACGCTGGCGGTCAGCACCTGCGAAATATCCGCCAGATTGATCGGCGCCTTGCTGTGCACACGGCTTTTCAGGCTGCCGGTGTTGCCGACGGTCATGTCCTGCACAAGGCTGTCCATGCCCGTGGTGACGAAGAACTTGCTGCGATACAGCGGGAAATAATCCTTCACCCGCGCTGCCTCGTATCCCCATACCTCGCGCGTGGCCTCGTTGATGTGCTTTTTGCTGATGTCGTTGAACCACTGCTGCGCCAGCTTGACGAACTGCCGCTCGTCGTCGGTCATCAGGCCGGCGATCGTTTCCGCCACGGCATCGAGGTCTTGGTTCGCCCGGACGGTCAGCGCCGTCAGCTCGGCATCGAGGTTTTGGCGCTCGATATCGGTCTGGGCATTTGCTATCTTCACCAGCACGTCGTGGATCTCGCCGCTGAGGGCGGTCGGCGTCAGGCGCTGGCCGTTCGCATAGGCGTTCTCCACGTCGCCCTTGTAGTACCGTTTCAGCTCCGGCACGATAAAGCCGCTGTCGATCAGTGCCTGCCGGTTGGCGGGGCAGTTCAGCTGCATATACAGCGACAGCATCATACCGCGCGTCATTTGCATCGGCCGGCCTTTGGCATCCCGCAGGCCGATGTCGACAAGGTGTTTCGTGTCGCCCAGCGCGTCGTAGCTTTCGCGTCCTTTGCCGTTGACGGCATCGTCGAACAGGTCGCCGAACTCCCGCCGGATGGACAGCTCCTTTTTCTCCGCCTCGATCATGCTGTCGGCGATCTGCTTGCCGACGCTGTCCGTTTTCCAGCCGCAGACCGCCTCGAAGAACCGGTCGGGCGTGAGCTGCCACGTCATCATGTTGCGGATGGTTTCGCCCAGCCTGCCGTAGGCGCTGGCGGCATCCATCTCGCGGATGAACCGCACGGCCGTATCGGTCACGCCCTCACGCATGGCGTTCGTGTTGAATTTGTTGATATCGCGCATCTGCTTGACGATGGCGCGCAGCACATCGACGACCTCTTTCGTTTCGTTCGCCGTCAATGCGTCGATGGTCTTGCCGTCCATGCTCTCGCGCAGCGCGGCGAGCTTTTTGGCAAAGAAACCGTTCTGTGCCAGCGCAAAGCCGTCGCCTTCCGTCGTCTTGCCCAGCTCCTGCACACGTCCGAGCATATCGGACACCTTGGCCAGCCGCTTTTTGCGGGCGTCCAGCTGGCGCTCCAGCCGGGTGATCTTGCGCTGATCGGCCGTTTCGGCCATCTGCCGCCGGATCTCGTCCATCTCCTGTCGGATGCCCTGCGGGTCCTCGCTGACCGTCTCCAGCACTTCGCGCACGGTGTTCAGCGCCTCCAACGGGACGTGCCGGTCCTTGCTCGGGTGGGAGAGCAGACTGTCCAGCTCGTCTACGATCTTGGATGCCTGCCGGCGGTATTCGGCCTTTTTCTTTCGTTCGCTGTCTGCGCGGCGCTTTTGCGTGTCCGCTGCCTTCTGCGCGGCGGTGTCCGCCTCCAGCTGCGCCTTTTTCTCCACGTAGTCGGCTCTGGCCGTCCGGCGCTCCCGACGGATCTGCTCGCGCTGCTCCATCGGCCCGCGCTCGCCGCGGCGCCATTTCTTCTCGTTGTCGGCCACGGCCTCGCTGCGCAGGCGCTCCATCTCGCGCCCGAAGGTGTCGGCATCGATCTCGCCGTTTTTCAGCTGCTCGGTCAGGCACGCCGTTTCCTCCCGCTGTGCCTGCTGCAGTTTCGTCCGGCGGCGCTCGGCAGCCTTATCGATCATCTCGTCCATCGCGGCCTCGTCATACTCGGCCTCGGTGTCCGTGTCGGCATCGGTGTCGGTTTCGGCCTGCGTGTCTGTCTGCTTTGCCAGACGTTTGGCATTTTCGGCCTGTGCTGCCTGTTCCTGCGCGGAAATGTCGGCGGGAAGATAGGCGCGCTGCGCATTTTCCGTGCCGTTTTGCATATACTGGGTATTGACATCGGCGTTGTCCCGTGATACACTGGTGTTAGAAGGCTTACCGTTAATAATGCTCAACCACTCGTACAGTTGAGGATTAACTTGCGGAAGGCCTTCTTTTGTATATTCCAGACCGACAGCACGTTTTTGGATGATGTTCCTGACATAATTTCCTTTGGCAGGCATCATAGAAACGACGAGATTGTAAGCATTGTATTTCGAGTTGATATCCTTGACGGTGTTCAACTCGACCGATACGACGGAGGTGTTTCCCTTTGCCGTTTCGATCGTGCCGAGCAGGTTCAGCCGGCCGTTATCCATCCGGATGATGGCATCCGGGTCGTTGAGCACGGCAGGCAGAAGTTCGGCGATATTCCCGCCGTAATTGTGATAATGCCCTTCGAGCGCACCTTCGTGCCGGGCAGCCAAATAGGCTGCGTCGAAACGGATGATGACCTGCAGGTCTGCCGCATCATCGACGTTTTGCAAAATGACTTCCGGTGTGTGATCCAGCACCCTGATGTATGAACCTTGCTCTTTACGCCTTTTGGCTTCCGCCTCCGACATGGACATGATCTCGTCGATGTTATCTTGGAACGAAGCATCGTTCATGAAGGAGAGTTGTACGGTCGCTTTATTCGCCCATGTTTTTTCTCCGTCACGCTGGCCGGATGCGGTCGTTTCCTGCGCGCCGGACAGATCGTTGTCGATAGCGGATCTCTGTTCTGCATTTGCCGCGGCGAATTGCGTGATGCTTTTCAGCGTTACGCCGTCCTCGGTCGTTTCGATGCGGAACGTCCCTTCGTATAATTCTTCGCCGATATGGAACAGCACTGTCCCTTGGTCGGCGACTGCATCCACAGCGGCCGCATCGACGGTTTTGCCGACGAAGCGTTCCTGAACGACCGCCTTGGCCATGCGTCGTTTTTCCTCGTCGTTCAGTCCGGAAAAACTGCTTTGGTCAAGATCGACCTCAACATACGCTGTGCCGTTTGCCGTGGTCATGACGCTGTACGGTGCGCTTTCCATCCCCGCGTCTACGGTCGTTCCGTTCTTCCTGCCGCGGCGGTAGTCGCTTTGCAGCTGATCGGCGAAGGCGCGTTCGGTGGCGCGGATGCGCTCGCTCTGCGTGGCGCTGCCGGTGAAGCCCAGCGCGCGGCGCACGTTCCACAAGGCCCGATAGAACTGTTCGCCGAGGGTCCGGCTTTTGGCCGTCACCTTGTCCGCGAACCCCTTCCGAAAGAGGTTATTGCCGATCCAGTCGGCGATGACCTCTTTTTCTGCGCTCTGCGCGCCGCTTTCGTCCCCGGCGGCACGGCGCTGCTCGGCCGTCTTTTCCACCGCGGCGGCAAAGCCTTCCTCGCCCATCTGCTGCCGGACGATGGCGGCAAGGTCGGCATACGTTTCGCTGCCCTCGATGGCGTGCGTCAGCTCGTGCTTCAAGACGAAATCGACCGCCTCGCGCGTCGTCAGCTTCGGGCTGACTTTGATCACGTCGCTGTCGGCATCGTACAGTCCGGCCGCGCCGTTCAGCTTCTCCGGGTCGGCGAACACGATCGGCCGGCCGAAGCGCGTGGCCACGGCCGCCACGGCATCCGCCGTTTCCGCCGATGCTTTGTATTCCTCGGCCGACTTCATCAGCAGGCTGTTGATCTGACGCGAACGCACGGCCTGCTCGCTCTGGCTGTCGGCGACCAGCTTGCCGACGGCGTAGGCGCTGGGAGCCTTGCCCTTTTCGATATCCTTCGCCATCCGCAGGGCCGCCTGATATTCCTCGGTCGTTTTGGCGTTGGCCAAGCCGATGGACAGCGCCGTTTCCACGCCGCCCTCGCTTTGCATGACGTTCTGCCCGATCTGGCTGTAGCCGCTGTAGCGCGCGATCGCTTGCGTGGCGGTCTGCGCACCGCCGAGCACACCGCCCACCAGCGCGCCGCCAAGGAACTCCTGCGCCGCGCGGTTCGGGTTGATCAGCGCGTCCTCGTCGGTCAGGCTGTAGAATGCCCGGTCGTGGTCGTACACGATCTTTTTGGCCAACTGCTCGATGACGCCCTGCAGCACTTCCTCCTTGCCTTCGTCGAGCATCCCCTTGATCCACGTTTTGATGCCCGGCTCGGAATTCGGGATCTGCTCGATGCCGCCGCCGACCTCGACCGCCGCTCCGGCAAAGCCGTTGAGGATCGCCATGGCCTGCGCCTGTAATTCATCCGCGCCGTCGTTTTTGGCA
The DNA here is from genome assembly GCA_021640185.1 of Oscillospiraceae bacterium. Classification (GTDB taxonomy): domain Bacteria; phylum Bacillota; class Clostridia; order Oscillospirales; family Acutalibacteraceae; genus UBA5905. The sequence goes on from JAJXDX010000115.1 coordinate 6,270, forward strand.
TCGGCATAGGACGAACCGTAGGTCGGCACGGCGCTCATCCAGAACGACGGGTTTTTCAGCAGCCCGGTCACGCCGCCGCCCGCAGCGGCGGACAGCCCCTGCACGCCCGGCAGCATGGCTGCCACGGCGCTTGGCGTGGAGTAGCCGATGCCGCGGGCGATCATCTCGCCGTATTTGCGCGCGGTCGGGTCGACGGTGTCGCCGTAGTTCTCGATCATGTTTTCGATCGCCTGCTTGCCGTACCGGAACGGCTGCAGCGCGGGCAGCTCCTGTTCGCCCGGCATGATGCCGTCGATCGCGTCCACCACGCCCTGCACCCAATCGGACACGCCGCCGACGTAGCTTGTCGCCAGATGGCCGAGGTAATGGCTCTTGCCGTCGTTCAGCCCCTGCTGCTGGCGCTTCTTCGCGCTGGCAAGCTGCTGCTCGTTCAGATAGGCGCCCAGCTGCTCGAAGT
>JAJXDX010000116.1 GCA_021640185.1 Oscillospiraceae bacterium
TTTTGCCGGCCCGCTGCATGACGCCGGCGGCCGCCGCGGCCGCCCGCCATGCCGCCGACCGGCTGACCGGTGCGCGCCGGTTTTTCTACGGCCGGCTGCAACCGCAGGGCCTGCCGGTGGCCGAGCCTTCGCCGAAAAAGGACGAAACGCTGTGGGAGCAGCGCTTCCGCTATACGGAAGAGGAGTTCGTCGAGTGCTGCCGCGCCTCGGTCACGCGCAGCTTTACCCACCGGCTGCCGCTGTACGGGGTATCCAGCGCCGTGCTCGCGCTGCTGTTCGGCCTGACGGACGAGATCGAGCTTTGGCCGATCGTCGGCCTGTTTTTGCTGCTGATGGGTCTGTCGGCACTGACCGGACTGGTGCTGCCCCGCGCACGCATCGCCCGCGTCGGTGCGGAGAACGCGTTCCGCGACATGTCCGTCCGGATGACCGAACGCGGCGTGCGTTTCGTTTCCGGCGGACGCGAGATCATCGTCCCGTGGGGCGACATCCGCCACGTGTACGAGAGCGAACGGTACGTCGATCTTCGCTTCGGGCGGCAGTCCATGCCGATTCCGAAACGCTGCATCGAGGACATCGACGGCCTGTCGGCCGTGATCGACCGCTGCCGCGAAACATCAAAATGATCACTCTCGGTCATATCCGATAAAATATTACCGATCGTAAGATCAAAACGAAAGGTCAGGTGATCCTGATGGATGAACAGTCTACGCCTCTGGCCAAACAGATCGACGTCGATCTGGACAAGGAGATGCGCAAACGGTTCTTGGAATACTCGGTGTCGGTGCTGGTGGCGCGCGCGCTGCCGGATGTGCGCGACGGCCTGAAGCCCGTGCATCGGCGCATCCTGTACACGATGCACGAGGACGGGCTGACGCCGGACAAGGCCTACCGTAAGTCGGCCACGACGGTCGGCGATGTGCTCGGTCACTACCATCCGCACGGCGACGCATCGGTATACGATGCGATGGTGCGCATGGCACAGGATTTTTCGCTGCGGTATCCGCTGGTGGACGGGCACGGCAACTTCGGTTCGATCGACGGACACCCGGCGGCTGCCTACCGTTATACCGAGGCGCGCCTGAGTAAGATGAGCCTGGATATGCTGGTCGACATCGAAAAAGACACGGTCGACCTGCAGCCGAACTTCGATGATTCGACGACCGAACCGGTCGTGCTGCCCTCCCGCTTCCCGAACCTGCTGGTCAACGGCTCGAGCGGTATCGCGGTGGGCATGGCGACGAACATCCCGCCGCATAACCTGCGCGAGGTGATCGACGCGATCTGCCTGCTGATCGACGATCCGGATGCGGACCTGCCGCAGATCATGGAATGCATCAAGGGCCCGGATTTCCCGACCGGCGGCATCATCATGGGCTACAGCGGCATCCGCGCCGCGTATGCGACCGGCCGCGGCCGGATCACCGTGCGTGCCAAGGCGGAGATCGAGGAGAGCGGCAACCATCACCGAATCGTGATCAGCGAGATCCCGTATATGGTCAACAAGCTGACGCTGGTCAAGTCCATCATCGATCTGGTGGACGACAAGCGCATCGAGGGCATCCGCGACGTGGTCGATCACTCCAGCATGGAGGGGATGCGCATCGTCATCGACCTGACGAAGGACGCCGTGCCGCAGGTGGTGCTCAACCAGCTGTATGCCTACACGCAGATGCAGGTCACGTTCGGTGCGATCATGCTGGCGCTGGTGGACGGCACGCCGAAGGTGCTGACCCTCAAGCAGATGCTGGAGGAGTATATCCGCTTCCAGGAGGAGGTCATCACCCGGCGCACGCAGTTCGATATGCGCAAGGCGAAGGAGCGCGCACACATTTTCGAGGCGCTCAAGCGCGCGTGCGATTTCATCGACGAGGTCATCTCGATCATCCGCGGTTCGAAGGACACGGCCACGGCCAAAGAAAATCTGATGACGCGCTTCGCCTTCGACGACGTGCAGGCCGATGCGATCGTGAAGATGCGCCTTGGCCAGCTGTCCGGTCTGGAGCGGCAGAAGATCGAGGACGAACTGAACGAACTGATGCGCAAGATCGCCGAGTTCGAGGCCATTTTGGCCGACGAGAACAAGATCAAAGCGATCGTGCGCGACGAATGCCTGAAGATGCGCGATAAGTACGGCGATGACCGCCGCACCGAGATCAGCTTCGTCACCGGCGAGGTGGACATCGAGGATCTGATCCCGGAGGAGGAGAGCGTGCTGACGCTGACCGACGCGGGCTATATCAAGCGCCAGCCGATGGACAGCTATTCCGCGCAGCGGCGCGGCGGCCGCGGCATCAAGGGTCTGACCACCCGTGACGAGGACATCATCCGCTATATGTTCGTATGCTCCAGCCACGATCAGGTGATGTTCTTCACGAACATGGGACGCGTCTACAAGCTGAAATGCTTCGAGATCCCGGAGGGCAGCCGCACGGCCAAGGGGATGAACATCGTCAATCTCCTGCCGCTGCAGCCGGAGGAGAAGGTCAACGCGATGATCCGGCTGGAGGATTACGTCGAGGGGCAGTACCTGAGCATGATCACCCGCCGCGGCATCATCAAGCGCACACCGCTGGATGCGTATGCCAACGTGCGCAAGAGCGGTCTGATCGCCATCGATCTGGACGAGGACGATCAGCTGGTGCAGGTGCTGCTGACCGACGGCAGCCGTCAGCTGCTGGCGGCGACGCGCGAGGGCATGGCGATCCGCTTTGCCGAAACGGATGTGCGCGCCGTCGGCCGAACCGCGCGCGGCGTGCGCGCGATGGCGCTGGCGCCGGAGGACGAGATCGTGGGCATGGAGCTGGTCGACGAAGATGCGCTGCTGCTGACGGTCAGCGAAACGGGCTACGGCCGCCTGAGCAGCTTTGGCGAATACCGCGTGCAGTCGCGCGGCGGCAAGGGCCTGACGAACTATCACACCGACCGTTACGGCATGGTCGTCGGCATCAAGACCGTGCGTCCGGAGGAGGACCTGATCATGATCTCGTCCGACGGGATCATGATCCGGATGCAGATCGGCGAGATCCGGCAGTGCAGCCGCACGTCGAAGGGCGTGACCGTGATGCGCATGGCGGGCGACGGACGGATCGTGTCCATCGCCAAGGCGACGCACGAGGACGGCGAGGAGCTGGCGCATCCCGAGGACGACGGCACGGCGGACGAGGGTGCGGGCGACGAGAGCGCGCCGGTCGAAGCACCGGCTGCCGACGAGCCGACCGAAGAATGAGCAAAAACGGGCTGCCGCACGTCTGTGCGGCAGCCCGTTTACGGATCTGCACCGGTCAGCCCACGCTGCGCGACAGGATGAGCAGCACCAAGATCAGCACGCCCAGCACGATCCAGCGCAGCAGCGGTCCGCGCAGCATCACGGTCACCTCCGATTTGATCTGATCGTTTTGCTCCCGCACCGCGTGCGGAAGATTACGTTCTGTAATATTTATGCGCGGTGTGGATGATCTATGCCGAGGGTGAGGAAAACCGCACCGCTTTCCCCGATCTTTCCACCGGCATGACCGCCTTTATTCTGCGGAAAACGCGAAAGGCTGTGGAAAACTTAGTTGAAGAAGTGAAAAGTTGGCGTCAAATGGCATTGCAGAGGGTATAAAATCAAGGTTTTCCCCCTTTTTCGCATATCGGTCGGGGTGGGATCGTGGAAGAACCGGTGGAAAATGTGAAAAGTCACAAAACTGCGGTCAAATGCGGCCGGAGGTTTTCAGGCGTCCGAAAAACGGGACACGGAGGGACATCATGACGTTCGTTGAGGCGGAATATGACGTGGCGGTGATCGGTGCCGGGCACGCGGGGATCGAGGCGGCGCTGGCCGCTGCACGGCTGGGCTGCCGCACGGCGGTGTTCACGATCAACATGGATGCCGTGGGCAATATGCCGTGCAACCCGTCGATCGGCGGGACGGCCAAAGGCCATCTGGTGCGCGAGATCGATGCGCTGGGCGGCGAGATGGGCAAGGCGGCGGATCGCTGCTTTTTGCAAAGCCGGATGCTCAACCGCGGCAAAGGCCCGGCCGTGCATTCGCTGCGCGCGCAGATCGACCGTCGCGCCTACGCGACGGACATGAAGCATGTGCTGGAGCTGACCGACGGCCTTGATCTGCGGCAGGCGGAGATCGTATCGATCGAGCGGGAGGCGGACGGCCGGTTCCGGCTGACGACGCAGCTGGAGGTGCAGTACCTTGCCTGCGCCGTGATCTTGGCGACCGGGACGTTCCTCAAGGGCCGGATCTATGTGGGCGACGTCAGCTATGACGGCGGGCCGGACGGGCTGTTCCCGGCATCGTCGCTGTCCGCATCGCTTACCGCGATGGGGATCGTGCTGCGCCGGTTCAAGACCGGCACGCCGTGCCGGGTGCTGCGGCGCAGTATCGATCTCGATCGCATGGAGCGGCAGGACGGAGACGAGCCGGTGGTGCCCTTCTCGTTCGAAACGCAGGGGCAGCTGCAAAACACGCAGCCCTGCCACATCACATGGACGTCGGCGGACACGAAGGCCGTCATTTTGCAGAACCTGCACCGCTCGCCGCTGTACGGCGGCAAGATCGAGGGCATCGGCCCGCGCTATTGCCCGAGCATCGAGGACAAGATCGTCCGCTTTGCCGACAAGGAGCGGCATCAGGTGTTCGTCGAGCCGTGCGGGAAGAACACCGAGGAGATGTATCTGCAAGGGCTCAGTTCCAGCCTGCCGGTGGACGTGCAGCTGGCTTTTCTGCACACGATCCCCGGCTTGGAGCATGTGCAGGTCATGCGCCCGGCCTATGCGATCGAGTACGACTGTATCGACCCGCTGCAGCTGAACGCGACGCTGGAATTTTTGGACGTGCCCGGCCTGTACGGCGCAGGGCAGTTCAACGGCAGTTCCGGCTACGAGGAGGCGGCGGCGCAGGGATTGGTCGCGGGCATCAACGCCGCGCTGAAGCTGCAGGGGCGCGAGCCGATGATCTTGGACCGTGCGTCCGGCTATATCGGCACGCTGATCGATGATCTGGTGACGAAGGGCTGCTCCGATCCTTACCGGATGATGACCAGCCGCAGCGAATACCGCCTTGTGCTGCGGCAGGACAACGCCGATGTGCGCTTGACCCCGATCGGGCGGCGCGTCGGTCTGGTGGACGATGCGCGCTGGGCGCACTTCTGCCTGCGGCAGGAGCAAAAGGAAAAGGAGCGGCAGCGGCTGCAGGATACGATCCTGCCGCCGTCCGAGGAACTGAACGCCCTGCTGACGGCCTGCGGGACGACGCCGGTCGCGACCGGCGTGCGGCTGATCGAGCTGCTGCGCCGCCCGCAGATCTCCTACGCGGCGCTGACACCCGTCGATCCCTGTCGCCCGGATCTGCCGCCATTGGTGACCGATCCGCTGGAAACGGAGATCAAGTACGAGGGCTATATCCGCCGCGAGCAGGCGGACATCGACGAGATGCGCCGTCTGGAAGGGCGGCTGCTACCGCCCGATACGCCGTACGAGCAGATCCACGGCCTGCGCAAAGAGGCGCAGGAGAAGCTTGCCCGCGTCCGTCCGCGCAGCATCGGGCAGGCGGGACGGATCAGCGGCGTCAGCCCGGCGGACGTGTCGGTGCTGATCGTGTGGAGCACGGCCCACGGCACGAACAACGAAACGGAGGAGAGCACATGATCGATCGCGCGCTGCTGTCCCGCTGCGCCGCGGCGTTCGGCGTCGAGGTCGACGCCGCGCTGGCGGAGCGGTTCGATACCTACGCCCGGCTGCTGGTCGAATGGAACGAAAAAATGAACCTGACCGCGATCACGGATCCGACCGGCATCGCGGTGAAGCATTTCGCCGACAGTCTGACCGCCGCGCCGCTGCTGCCGGCCGGCGAGATCTCGCTGATCGACGTCGGCACGGGCGCGGGCTTTCCCGGCGTGCCGCTGGCGCTGCTGCGCGGCGACATCCGGCTGACGCTGCTCGACAGCCTGAACAAGCGCCTGACGTTTTTGGACGCGCTGTGCCGCGCACTGGCGCTGCCGGTCACGCTGATCCATGCCCGCGCCGAGGAGGGCGGTCAGCGCGCCGACCTGCGCGAGCGGTTCGACGTTGCGACGGCGCGCGCCGTCGCGGCGCTGCCGGTGCTGTGCGAATACTGCCTGCCGTTCGTGCGCGTCGGCGGAAAATTCATCGCGCTGAAAGGCCCGGATGCCGAAAACGAGGCGGCCGCGGCCGCGCACGCCGTCGGGATTCTTGGCGCGCGCGTGGCCGAGCTGCGCGAAACGACGCTGTCCGCCGACGGCGAAATGCTTGCCCATTGTCTGGTTTCGCTCGACAAGGTCAAGCAAACTCCGCCGAAATATCCGCGCAATTCAGCAAAAATAGCAAAACGACCGCTATAATTTCATTTCCCGACGACCGATAGCGACACGATCCTCCGCCCCGCCTGTGATACGGTATACCTGATCACGGGCGGGGCGTTCCCGTCCGGCAGCAAGGATGGGGAAGGAGAGAGGATCATGTTCAAAAAGGACAAGCAGCCGTATCCGTGCCGCGGGAAGGTGTGGATGATCCCGACGGCGGAAATCTTGCCGGATCCGGGGCAGCCGCGGCGGGATTTCCCGCTGCCGGCGCTGATGGAGTTGGCGCAAAGCATCAGCGAAAACGGGATCTTGCAGCCGCTGACGGTGATGTTCCGGGAAGAGGGCCCGGTGCTGATCGCCGGGGAGCGGCGGCTGCGCGCCGCGCGGATCGTCGG
>JAJXDX010000117.1 GCA_021640185.1 Oscillospiraceae bacterium
CGCCTGTTCGTGGCGGCGCGCGGGCAGACCGGCGGGATCATGCAGTTCTCCGCGGAGGGCGAGTTCGTTTCGTTCGTCGGAGCCAATCGCGTGGTCGTCGGCCCGCTGACGAAGCTGTGGCGGCGGCTGATGACCCGCGCGCAGCGCGAGCGGTCGGAGCAGCTGGTCCCGCTGGAATACAGCGACCTGTACATGGACGACAAGGACTTTTTGTATGTGGTCACGCAGTCGACGGACGAGGCAAAAAAGCTGCGCCGTCTCAGCCCCGGCGGGACGGACGCATCTATGTTGCGGACAGCCTGACCGACACCGTCACGGTGCTCAAGGCGACCCCGTTCGCCGAAAGTATCCGCGCGGCGGATGCCGCCTACCGCAGCGGCGACTATGACGGCAGCGCCGCGCTGTACCGCGACGTGCTGCGGCAGGACGCGGGCTTTACCGCCGCGTATGCCGGGCTTGGCCGGATCGCGTACCGGCAGGAGGACTACCGCGCCGCCATGGCGTATTTCCGCAAGGCGGATCTGCGCGGCGACGAGGCGGTGATCGGCTACGGCAAAGCGCGCGAGGCTTACGGGCGGCAGCGGCAGCAGGCCGTCCTGCCCGTGCTGCTGCCCTGCTTGGCGGGCGCGGCGGTGCTGGCTTTTGCGGCCGCCGTGCTTTGGCGTAAAAGGCGGCCGCACCCGGCGGACGGACGTATCCGCCGGGCGCGCGGCGGCGGGCTGCGCTTCGGCTTTTATCTGCTGCGGCACCCGGCCGACGGGTTTTGGGATATGCGGCACGACGGGGCCGGGTCGACGCGGGCGGCACTGATCTTGCTCGTGCTGTGGCTGCTGACGAACATTTTGACCCATGTGGCGACGGAGTTCCAGTTCGGCGCCGCCTATGCCGCGCCGCTCGATCTGATGTACGAGGTGCGGCGGGTGTTCCTGCTGTTTTTGCTGTTTTGCGTCAGCAACTGGTCGGTGACGACGCTGATGGACGGCAAGGGCCGCTTCGGCGATATCGTGCGCGTGTTCGGCTACGCATCGCTGCCGCTGACCCTGCTCGGACTGACGGACATCGTCTGCTCCCACGTGTTCTCGGCCTCCGGGGCGGCGTATTACCGGCTGATCGCGGCGGCGGCGTGGGTATGGGCCGCGGTGCTGCTGTTCATCGGGATCATGCAGATCCACGAATACAGCCCAGGCAAAACGGTCGGCACGCTGGTGCTGACCGCGGCGGCGATGGTGATCGTGGTGTTTTTGCTGATGGTGCTCGTCAACATCATCGGCGTGCTGCTGTCGTTTTTGCTGGCGTTGTATAAGGAACTGCTGCTGTGGCTGTAAAACGGAAGAAAGGCGTGGCATGATGAAAAAACGGGCGATGACGTGGATCTGCGCGGCGGCGCTGCTGCTGGCGTCCGCCGGGTGCGGCGGCACGGCCGCGGTCACGCCGCCGCAGGCACAGCGCGGCGAGCGCACGCCGATCGAGGCTGGCGGGACGGCCACGGCGGCCGAGGACGGCGGCCTGCGCCTGACGGTGGATACCGATACCCTCCAGATCGCCGTGGAGGACACGGCGGACGGCCGGGTGTGGCACACCTGCCCTGCCGACGCGGCGGACGACCCCGTCGCGCTGGAGGACTACCGCGCCTATATGCGCTCCGATCTGCAGATCACCTACCTGTACGGGCGCAATGTGCGCACGGCGAACAGCGCCGAGGAATGTGTCGACCGGCAGCAATACGCGCTGTATCTGATCGACGGCGGCGTGCGGGTAGAATACACCTTCGGCGATATGGGGCTGACGATCGACGATCTGCCGCAGCAGCTGACGGCGGCGCGGGAGCGCGCCCTCGTGCTGGAGGCGGCATGCGGGAGCGAAGAGCAGCGCGCGCTGTTCTCCGCCTGCTTTGAAGAGCAGGCGGACGGCAGCTTCCTGCGCCTGTCCAACGTGTTCGGCTCCAAGCAGGAAGAACTGATCGCGCTGTTTTCGCAGATCGGCTATTCTGCCGCCGACCTGCGCCGGGACGCGCAGGACTTCGGCGAAACGGTGGAGGTCGAGGAAAAGCTGGGCTTTATGATCCCGGTGGAATACACGGTCGCCGGCGGCGTGTTCCGCGCCTCGGTGCGCACGGACGAGATCGTGATGCCGCAGGACAGCCCGATCCTGACGCTGACGCTGCTCCCGTTTTTCGGCGCGGCGGCGGACGGCGCGGGCTACACCTTCATGCCGGACGGCAGCGGTGTGCTGCTCGACCACGCGGACAAAAGCGTGGCGGAGCTGACGCTGTCCGTCTACGGCAGCGATGCGAGCATCGGCGAGCCTTCACCTCCGTCTGCCGCGCAGCCGGTGCTGCTGCCGGTGTTCGGTATGGCGGGCGATGGCAGCGCCTATCTGGCCGTGGTGGAGGAGGGCGACGCGGTCAGCACGCTGCACGCCGTGCCTGCGGGCAAGACCTGCGGCTATCACACGGCGTATGCCTCCTTCACCGTCACGGCGCAGGACACGATGGACACCGGCGCGGTGTCCGCCGTCGGCTCATCCGTCGCGGTGCGGCAAAAGCGGCCGGTCGGCACGCCGCTGACGGTATCCTACCGCTTTCTGCACGGGGCGGATGCCGGCTATGCCGGGATGGCGCGCGCTTACCGGCAGCAGCTGATCGACGGCGGCCTGACCGGCACGGCGCCGGATGCCGGGCTGCTGCTGGAAACGGTGGGCGCGATCGAAAGCGGCAAAAGCCTGCTCGGCATCCGCTACACCGGCCTGACGGCGCTGACGACCTATGACCGGACGGCGCAGATCGTGCAGGCGCTGCGCGAGCGCGGCGTGGAGGGTATCGCCGTGCGGATCTCCGGCTGGACCGGCACGGGATACGAGCGCTCGCTGACGACACGGTTCGACAGCCTGCGCGTCCTCGGCGGCACGAAAGCGCTGACGGCGCTGGCGGCACAGGCCGACACCTATCTGGACATCAGCCTGATGCGTTTCGATACCACGCGGGGCATCCGCCCGGCGCGCGACGGCGCGCGGCGCCTAGATCAGCAGTATGTGCGCACCTATCTGGGCGAGAATGAGGAGGGCTATCTGATCTCGCCCGCGCGGCTGCCGGATCTGGCGCAGACGGCGGCGAAGCGGCTATCCCGCTATCGCCCGGCCAAGATCGCCGTGCGCGATCTGGGCAACGCCGCCTATGCCGATTATGACCGGCGGGGCGAGATCGACCGGCAACAGGGGCTGCAGGCGGCCGTCGATGCACTGCAGACGCTCTCTGCGGACGGCGGGCTGCTGCTTGCGCAGGCGAACGCCCGCACGCTGCCTTTCGCCGCGCACGTGACGGACGTGCCGTCCGGTGCCAGCGGGCGGCTGTCCGGCGGGCGGAGCGTCCCGTTCTACCAAATGGTCGTACACGGGCTGGTCGGCTATTCCTTTGCACCGATCAACCTGTCCCCCACGGCCGAGGAGGATCTGCTGCGGGCGGCGGAAAGCGGCGCGGGCCTGTCCTGTCTGCTGTCGTACACCGATCTGGGGACGCTGGACGACGTGCTTGCACCGCAACTGTATTCCGTGTGGTATAAAGATCATCTGGATACGGTCGCCGCCGATGTGCGGCGGCTGTCCGAGGCATTGGACGGCCTTGGCGCGCAGCAGATCGTCGATCACCGCTATCGCACGGCGCAGTGCACCGAAACGGTGTACGAGAGCGGCGTGCGCATCCTGGTCAACTTCGGTGCCGCGCCGGTGACTGTGGACGGAACGACAGTGGAGGCACGCAGCTTTTTGCGCCTGCCCGCGCGAAACGGAGAGGAGGCACGCCCGTGAAGATGCTGACGAAACGCCGCTTGGTCGGCACGGCGTTCATCGCGCCGTGGCTGATCGGGCTGCTCGCCTTCTTCCTTGTGCCGGTGCTGCAGACGCTGTGGTTCAGCTTCCACACGATCACACCGGACGCGAACGGCTATACCGCCGTGTGGGAGGGGCTGAAGAACTACCGCTTCGCCCTGACGACGGACGCCGAGTTCCCGAAGGCGCTGCTCTCGTCGCTGTGGCGGCTGCTGGGGGACGTGCCGTTCGTGCTGATCTTCAGCTTTTTCGTCAGCGTCCTGCTGCACAAAAAAACGCGCGGCAGCGCGGTGGTCAAGGCGATATTCTTCCTGACGGTCATCCTGTCCACCGGTGTGTTCCCGCAGCTGCAGCAGTCGGCCTCCGGCCTGCAGTCCGCGCAGCTCGACGGCGCATTGGCCGAGAGCGGGACGCTCTCCACCCTGCTGGAGCAGCTGAAGATCGAGCGCTATCTGGTCGAGATGGGCATCCCGCAAAACTGGGCGGATCTGCTGACCGCGCCGATGCAGCAGCTGTTCTCGATCCTGTCCGGCTCCGGCATCCAGATCTTCATCTTTTTGGCGGCGCTGGGCGGCATCTCGCCCAGCCTGTACGAATGCAGCAAGATCGAGGGCGCGACGGCGTGGGAGCAGTTTTGGAAGATCACGTTCCCGATGCTGTCCCCGATGATCTTGGTCAACACCGTCTATACGGTGGTCGATTCGTTTTTCAGCACGCAGAACGCCGCCCTGCGCTATGTGCAGAACGTGCTGTTCCGCAACATCCGTTTCGGCTACGGCAGCGCGTTGGCGTGGACCTATTTCGTCGTGGTCAGCGTGCTGCTGCTGATCGTGATCGGCCTGATGTCCCGGAGGGTGTTCTACTATGACAAATAAAGGCGTCATTGCCCTTTCCCGCGCGCGGGGGCTGCTGCTTTGCGTGCTGCGCGCCGTGGTGCTGATCGGGCTGTGCTTCATGATCCTCTATCCGGTGGCGCAGCTGCTCACCCGCTCCCTGATGGGCGAGGCGGATATGTTCGACGGCTCGGTCGTGCTGCTGCCGCATTCGGTATCGCTCGATAACTTAAAGGTCGCGTGGCAGATGCTGGATTATCCGCGCAGCCTGCCGGTCACGCTGTTGTGCGTCGGTGCGGCGGCGGTGCTGCAAACGCTGTGCTGCCTGCTGGCGGGCTACGGCTTCGCCCGTTTCCCGATCCCGGCGCGCGGGCTGCTGTTCGCTTTGGTCATCTTCACGATCGTGGTGCCGCCGCAGCTGTATATGGCGTCGACGTATCTGCATTTCCGCTCGTTCGACGTGTTCGGGCTGTGGACGGCCGTCACCGGGCAGCCGATCAACATGGTCAACACCTATTGGCCGCTGTTTTTGCTGTCCGCCACCGGCGGCGGGATCAAAAACGGCCTATTCATCTATATTTTTCGGCAAAATTTCCGCAATATGCCGAAGGAAACGGAGGAGGCGGCCACCGTCGACGGCGCGGGGCATCTGCGCATCTTTTCCTCCGTCATGGTGCCGAACGCCGTCGCCGTCATCGTGACGGTGCTGCTGTTCTCGTTCGTCTGGACGTATAACGACAACGTCGTGTCCGGGATGCTGATGGGCAGCGCGGATCTGCTGTCGGTCAAATATCTGGACATGGCGGAGCTGACCGCACAGGTGCTGCGCGACATGGGCATCGGCGACGCGCTCAGCTACGATCCGCTGTATATGCTGTGCCTCAAAAGCGCCGGGGTGCTGCTGGTCATCCTGCCGCCGATCCTGCTGTATCTTTTCCTGCAGCGCTTTTTCGTTGAAAGCGTCGAGCGCGCGGGGCTGGTGGGCTGAACCTGTTCCCGCCGCATTTTACCGATCGGATCTGCCGCATCGCCGGTCATCCTATCCTTGAACGATCCGCCGTGTTCGGCGGAGGAGAGAGGAGAGGGACGGAGATGCGGCGCTTTTTTTCGGTTTTATATGCACTGGCCGCGGCGGCGTGCACGGTGACGCTGGGGGCGGTGGGTTACCTGCAATGGGCGATCCCGGACGAGCAGACCGTCGTGCGCGGCGACGTGCTGACCATCGGCGCATGGGTCAGCGGGCAGCCGGCGGACGGCCCGTCCGCCGCGGCGGCAGCGCGCGCCGGCACGCGGTACGATGCCAGCCTGCGGCTGTTCGGCATCGTGCCGATCAAAAGCGTGTCCGTCCGCGTGACGGAGAGCGAACCGGTGGTGACGGTGTGCGGCACGCCGTTCGGGATCAAGCTGTATACCGACGGGGTGCTGGTGGTCGGTCTGGGCGACGTGGAAACGGCGGCGGGCACCGATTGCCCGGCGCGCCGCGCCGGGATCTGTGTGGGGGACACGGTGCTGTCCGTCGACGGCACGGCCGTGTCGACCAACCGGGAGCTGTCGGCGCGCATCGCGCAGGCGGGCGGCCGCGCGCTGACGCTGCTGATCCGGCGCGACGGCGTGGAGTTCACCGCCGAGGTGACGCCGGTGCGCGCCGCCGACGGCGGCCTGCGCGCAGGGATGTGGGTGCGCGACAGCACCGCCGGGATCGGGATGCTGACGTTTTATGACCCGGAGAGCGGCGCGTTCGGCGGGCTGGGGCACGCCGTCAGCGACGGCGACACCGGCGACACCCTGCCGATCAGAAGCGGCGAGATCGTCCCGGCGCGCATCTTCGGGATCAAAAAAAGCGTGCGCGGCACGCCGGGCGAGCTGCAGGGCACGTTCGAGCTGGGGACGCTGGGCTCGATCGGGCGCAACTGCACGGAAGGGCTGTTCGGCAAGATGAGCGTCTATCCCGCCACGGGGCGCACCATGCCCGTGGCGATGCGGCGGCAGGTGCACACCGGCACCGCGCAGGTGCTGACCACGGTCGACGGCGTGCGCCCCGCGTATTACGATATCGA
>JAJXDX010000118.1:0-1175 GCA_021640185.1 Oscillospiraceae bacterium
GTGGAGGAGATGTCCCCGCTGCTGAGCCTGCTGCTCAGCTGGGTGATCCCGATCGCGCTGTTCGTCATCCTCGGGCAATGGCTGACGAAACGCATGATGAACAAGGCCGGCGGCGGCAACGCGATGATGTTCGGCATGGGCAGATCGGACGCCAAGGTGTATATCCAGTCCTCGGACGGCATCAAATTCTCCGACGTCGCGGGCGAGGATGAGGCGAAGGACAGCCTGAAGGAGATCGTGGACTATCTGCACGACCCGAAGCGCTACGAGCAGATCGGCGCGCGGATGCCCAAGGGCATCCTGCTCGTCGGCCCTCCCGGTACGGGCAAAACGCTGCTGGCCAAGGCCGTGGCCGGCGAGGCGAACGTCCCGTTCTTCTCGATCTCCGGCTCGGAGTTCGTCGAGATGTTCGTGGGCATGGGCGCATCCAAGGTGCGCGACCTGTTCAAGCAGGCCAAGGAGAAGGCGCCGTGCATCGTGTTCATCGACGAGATCGATGCCATCGGCAAAAAGCGTGACGGCAACTTCGGCGGCAACGACGAGCGCGAGCAGACCCTCAACCAGCTGCTGACCGAGATGGACGGCTTCGAGAGCAACAACGGCGTGATCATTCTGGCCGCGACCAACCGGCCCGAATCGCTCGACCCGGCGCTGACACGTCCCGGCCGGTTCGACCGGCGCGTGCCGGTGGAGCTGCCCGACCTCAACGGCCGTGTCGCGATCCTGCAGGTGCACGCCAAAAAGATCCGGCTGGCTCCCGGCGTCGACCTGCTGCCGATCGCGCGCATGGCCTCCGGTGCCTCCGGCGCGGAATTGGCGAACATCGTCAACGAGGCGGCGCTGCGCGCCGTGCGCGACGGGCGCGACTGTGCCACACAGCAGGATCTGGAGGAGAGCATCGAAACGGTCATCGCCGGCTATCAGAAGAAGAACGCCCTGCTGACCGACGCGGAAAAGCGCACCGTCGCTTATCACGAGATCGGGCACGCGCTCGTCGCGGCGCGGCAGAAGCATTCCGCCCCGGTGCAGAAGATCACGATCATCCCGCGCACGTCCGGTGCGCTGGGCTACACCATGCAGGTGGACGAGGGCAACCATTATCTGATGACCCGCGAGGAGCTGGAGGACCGCATCGCGACGCTGACCGGCGGCCGCGCGGCGGAGGCATTGGTATT
>JAJXDX010000118.1:1185-6704 GCA_021640185.1 Oscillospiraceae bacterium
CTACGGTATGGATCCCGATATCGACATGGTCGCGCTGGAAACGGTCACGAACCAATATCTGGGCGGCGACGCGTCGCTGGCCTGCTCCGCCGATATGCAGGCGAAGGTGGACGCGCAGGTCATCGCGCTGGTCAAGCGGCAGCACGAGAAGGCGCTGCAGCTGCTGACCGCCGACCGGGCCGCGCTCGACCGGCTGGCAAAACACCTGTACGAAAAAGAAACGATCACCGGCGAGGAGTTCATGCGGCTGCTCGACGAGCCGAATGCCGGGTGATCGGACACCGGCCGCTCAACGTGCCCGAGGCAAAGCCTCGGGCACGTTCTTTTATCCGCCGCACATTTTACGACTTTGCCTTGACAAAACGTCGGCACGCGTCTATAATGGAAATACTTTACCGTTTTGCGGCTCAAAAGTCCAAAATCAACGAGAGAGAGATAAAGGTATGAAACAAAAGCTATCGATCAAGGAATACATCTATGTGGCCAGTATGCTGTTCGGGCTGTTTTTCGGCGCGGGCAACCTGATCTTCCCGATCCATCTGGGGCAGCTGGCCGGCAGCCACATCTGGAGCGCGGTGGCCGGACTGCTGATCACCGCGGTAGGCATGCCGCTGATGAGCGTTGCGGCGCTGGGCATCAGCCGCAGCGACGGGCTGTTCGCCCTCAGCGGGAAGGTGGCAAGACCGTACGCCTACTTTTTCACCTGCCTGCTGTACCTGACGATCGGGCCGTTCTTCGCGATCCCGCGCTGCGCGACCACCTCGTTCACCGTCGGACTGGAGCAGGTGCTGCCGGAGGGCCACGCCCGCCTGTTTCTGCTGCTGTTCACGCTGCTGTTCTTCGTTGCGGCGCTGCTGTTCTCGCTCTTTCCGGGAAAGATCCTGACTTGGGTGGGCAAGATCCTCAACCCCTGCTTCCTCGTGTTCCTCGGGATCTTGGTGACCGTGGCGCTCGTGCGGCCTGCCGCCGCGATCGGCGAGGTCGCGCCGCAGGGCGACTATGCCGCGCAGCCGTTCTTCGCCGGGTTCCTTGAGGGCTACAACACCATGGACGTGCTGGCCGGGCTGGCCTTCGGCATCGTGGTGGTGCAGGTCATCCGCGGCCTCGGTGTCGAAAACGAGGATGCGGTGGCGGGCACGACGGTGCGCGCCGGTGTGTTCAGCTGTCTGCTGATGGGGCTGATCTATGTGGCCGTCGCGCTCGTCGGTGTGCAGAGCCGCGGCGTGTTCGAGACCAGCGAGAACGGCGGCATCGCCTTCGCGCAGATCGCGCGGCACTATCTGGGCTATCCCGGCCTGATCATTCTGGCGGCCACGGTGACGCTCGCGTGCCTCAAGACCGCCGTCGGGCTGATCACCAGCTGCGCCGAAACGTTCAAGACCATGTTCCCCAAAGGGCCGAGCTACCGCGTGTGGGCGATCGTGTTCAGCACGGTGTCTTTCCTGTTCGCGAACTTCGGCCTGAGCACGATCATCGAGTTCTCGATCCCGGTGCTGATGTTCCTGTACCCGCTGGCGATCACGCTGGCCGTGCTGGCGCTGTTCGGGCGCTTCTTCGGACATGACCGGGCGATGTATGTTTCCGTCACGGCCTTCACGCTGGTCGCCGCCGTGTACGACCTGCTGCGCACGCTGCCGAAAGGGCTGCGCACCGCCTGCCATCTGGACGGCTTCCTCAAGGCCGTAGGTACGGTGCTGCCGCTGTCCGGGCTGGGCCTTGGCTGGGTGTGCCCGGCGCTGCTCGGCGCCGTCGTCGGCCTGATCGTCCACTTCGCCCGCAAGCCGAAAGCACAGGAGAACTGAAAAAGCAAAAAAGCGCGGCCCGGACCGAATGGTCCGGGCCGCGTTTTTGCGTTTTTACAACACATACCCGAGGATACACACCGCCTGCAGCACGCTGCCGACATCCACGAACACATGGAACACAGTGTGGAATATCGGGTGCTTTTTGCCCACCGCATACAGCACAGCGCCCACGGTGTAGGAAACGCCGCCGGCAAGCAGCCACAAAAAGCCCGCCCAGCCGATGCACTCCACCGTGGCGCGCAGCACCAGCACGATGCACCAGCCCATGCCGATGTAGCAGATCATCGACAGGCGGCGATACCGCTCGTGGTCGATCGCGGTGAACACCGCGGCGAACGCCGCGAACCCCCATTCGACCCCGAAGATGCACCACGCCAGCACCGGGTGCACCGGCCGGATCGCGGCCAGCAGGATCGGTGTGTACGTCCCGGCGATCATCAGATAGATCGTGCAATGGTCGATCACCTGCATGACCTTTTTGCCCGTACCGGGGCGCAGGCCGTGATAGACGCTGGACACGGCATACAGCGCGATCGTCATTGCGCCGTAGATGCTGCCGCCGACGATGCCCCACGCGTCGCCATGCCCGGCGGCGATGAGGATAGAGAACACGAGCGCGACGATGCCGATCGCGCCGCCGACGATGTGCGTGACCATATTGGCGATCTCCTCGCCGCGGGAATAGTTCGGTAATACGCGGTCTTTGAGCGGTGTGCGGGACATAAAAACGGGCCTCCTTGAACGCGGTGGATGAACGGCAGCGCCGGCGGGGCAAAGATACGGCCGCCCGCCGACGGTATGCCCCAAGTATAGCCCGGCGGCCGGAAAAAGTCCACCTACCGCCCCGGCGGCGCGGTAGACCGCCGCCGGACACGGCGGTAGGATCCGCATTTTTCGGCTCTACCCACGGTAGAGCCGTGCCCGCGAGGCCGCCTGCCGTGCGGCTCTACCGCAAGGCCACGCGGTTTTGCCCGGCTCTCCCGCCGGGAGAGCCGGGCGGCGCCGCTCGACCGATGCAAAAAGATGCGCCCCGCGCGAAAGCGCGGGGCGCATCGTCATGGCTTTGGGTATCCGGCTCAGATCTCCGGGATGTCGATCGCGACCTCGTGACCGGCATCGGCGGAACGCGCGATGCCGTCCAAGATCGCCTGATTGTACAGGATCTGGCTGGCGGGGATCGGCGCGGGGGTGCCGTTTTTGCTGGCATCGAGGAAGGTGCGGATCTTGCGGTCGAACAGCGAGTTGTTCGGATCCTCGTCCGGGACCAGCGGGATCACGGTGTCGACCTGCAGGCCGGCGACCTCATGATACAGCGTCATCGGGCCGCCGGTGGTGCCGTTCCAGCACTCGGTCGACGGGATGCGCAGGCCGCCCTTGGTGCCGAGGATGATCGTGTCACCGGGGGTGTCCATGTTCATCGCCCACGCGATACGGAAGTCGAGGACGATGTCGCCCTCCAGACGGACGAACGCCGCGGCGAAGTCATCGACGGTGAACTTCTCGGCATAATCATGATGCGCGCCGTAGCCGACATAGTTCGGATCCTTGCCGAAGAACGCGGACTTGTAGCCGCTGACGGTCAGGGGCTTCGGGTTGCCGATGGCGTTGAGCACCATATCCAGCGAATAGCAGCCGATGTCGCCCAGCGCGCCCAGACCGGCCGTTTCGTCCTCGATGAACGTGGTGCCGAACGGGGTCGGGATGCCGCGGCGGCGGCCGCCGCCGGTCTGGATGTAATAGATCTTGCCCAGAACGCCGGACTCGACGATCTCTTTGATCTTCTTCATGTTGGCATCCATGCGGGGCTGGAAGCCGATGGACAGCACCTTGCCGCTCTTCTTCTCGGCGCGCAGCAGGTCGATCGCCTCGTCGAGGGTGACGCACATCGGCTTCTCGAGCAGGACGTTGACACCGGCATTGAGCGCATCGATCGCGCAGTTGGCGTGCTGACGGTTGTAGGTGCAAATGCTGACGGCATCCAGATGCAGGCTCTCGTCGGCCAGCATCTCGGCATGGTCCTTATAATCGCACTTGACGTGCTTGAGGCCGTAGCCGTCGAAGAAGGCCTTCGCCTTGCCCGGGATGAGATCCGCGCCCGCCACGATCTCCACGTCGGGCTGCTTGAGGTAGCTCATCATGTGGGCGGTGGCGATCCAGCCCGTGCCGATGATGCCGACGCGCATCTTTTTGCTCGCGTCGACGACGTGCTCCTCATGAGATTCCTTGAACGCGTCCAGGATGCTCTTTTTTTCTGCCATGGTCTTTCCTCCGTTCGGTTTTATCGGTGATGTTCGGTGTGCTATCTTGGGCAGGAGAACTGCCCGAAAGAACAAGAAAGTTTACAGCCCCAGCGTCGCCAGATAGTGGCGGGACATGGCGGCACATTCGAGCGGCGTTTTGCCCATGGAGGGCATATCCATCTCGACGACCACCCACTCGGCGCCGGAATCGGTCGCGGCATCGAGCACGGTGGGGATGTCCTGACGGCCGTAGCCGACGGGGCGGAACTCGAACGCCTGCGGCTTGCCGCTGACCTTCTGGTCGCCGTCGTCGATGCCGATCAGGGCGTACATATTCTCCGCCTTATGCCCGGCGAAGTCCTTGAGGTGCACGACCGGCGTGCGGCCGCTGTATTTGCGGATGAAGGGCGCCGGCTCCTCGCCGCCGACCTTGACCCAGCAGACATCCAGCTCGGTCTGCAAAAGCTCGGCGGGAACGTCGGCATACAGACGGTCGAGGCGATACGCACCGTCCATCTTCTCGAACTCGAAATCGTGGTTGTGATACAGCAGCGTCATGCCCAGATCGTTCGCCGTTTTGCCCAGCAGGCGCACGTTGGCGATAAACTGCTCGTAGCTTTCGCCGCTCTCGGCGAAGTTCCACTGATAGTACGGGATCGCGATGTAGCGGCAGCCGATCGCCTTGTACGCGCCGAGCACGCCCGCGGGATCCGCGATCATCTCGGCATACGGGACGTGGGCGGAGATCGGCGTCAGGCCGTACCGCTCGCACAGCGCGCGCACCTCGTCCGGCGTATGATCGTACAGCCCGGCGAACTCCACGCCCTGATAGCCCATCCCGGCGACCTTTTCCAGCGTTCCGGCAAAGTCGGCCGCCATATCGTCGCGCACGGAGTACAGCTGCAGGGCAACGGGGAATTTTTTCATGGATGCTCATCCTTTCCTGATCGTTTATCCGGCCATCGCCGGATCACACGTTCAGTATAGCGCATTCGCGGCCGATCGTAAAGCGCCGCGCGCGTCAAAAAGCGGAAAAAGAGAGCGAAAAACACACTTTTTTTCGCCGAAAAAAGAAGATAGTTTGATCGTCAAAAAAAGGTGGAGCGCCGTAGACGGTGCTGTTCTCCGCCGCAGTCGATCAAAAAAGCCCGGGCAGCGTCTGCCGCTGCCCGGGCCATTGCCGGTCTGCCCGAAAAGAGATCCGGCGCAGACCGAGAGAGCATTATTTGCCGCCGATCATCCTGTGCGCATCGGCGAGCAGCGCCTGCTCGCGCGCAGCGGCATCGTCCGCGTCGCGGCCGATGACGGTGACGTAGGCCTTGATCTTGGGCTCCGTCCCGGAGGGGCGGACGATCACGCCCGCGCCGTCCGCCAGACGGAAGGACAGCACGTTAGAACACGGCAGCGTCAGCGCCGTCGTTTCCCCCGTGGTCAGATCGCGGCGCACCTGCGCGCGATAGTCGGCGATCACGGT
>JAJXDX010000119.1 GCA_021640185.1 Oscillospiraceae bacterium
TGCTGACGCTGTGCTACACCGGCTTTTTGTTCTCTGCCACGCGGCTGAAGGATATCCGCCTGTTCGCGGAGCAGGCGCAGCTGCTGGCGATCGTGCTGGGCTTCGTGATCTGCAGCTGGGCCGTCGGCACGCTGATGGATTCCGAAGGCACCCTGCGGCAGATGTTCGATGCGACGGCATATGCCCTTTGCCCGTACATCCTCACGCAGATCGCCGCGGTGCTGCTGAGCAACGTCATCGTCCTGCGGGAGCAGGCGTTTTTGACCGCGCTGACCACCGTCGGCGCGTGGCTGACCGCCGCCGGGCTGCTGATCGGCACGATCCGCACGCACCGGTTCTCGTTTGGGCGTGCGGTGGCGTTTTTGCTGCTGGTGCTGGTGGGGATCCTATTTTTGCTGTTTTTGTTTTTGATGTTCTACTCGCTCGTCGGACAGCTTTGGTCTTTCCTCGAAAGTCTGTACAGCGAGCTGCGCTATCGGTTATAAAGGAGGGGCAGGGATGAGAATAGCTGCGGTGCTGACGGCATCGATCTTGCTTGCCGCCATGCTGCTCGGCTGCGGCGCGGCGCCGGCAGCCGAGCCTTCGGCCGCGCTGCCCGTGCGCGGGCAGGCGCTGACCGGCGAGCAGCCGGTGACGGTGGCGGACGACGGACGGCTGCGGCTGACCGTCGTGCCGAAGGACGGCTCCTTCACCGTCGAGGATAAGCAGAGCGCGGTCGTGCTGCACAGCGTGCCGGAGGACATCGACGAGGACACGTTAGCCGTCGGCTACAACCGGACGACGATCGGCGCGGCGTTCGAGGTGACCACCATCAACGAGCGGCGCGTGACCGACACGACGAACTCCACGGTCGCTTCCGTCAACAAGGGCGGGCTGACCGTCCATGCGACGCAAAACGGCGCGATCATGACCTATGATATGCCGGATCTGGGGGTGACCGTCCCGCTGTGCATCACCGTATCGGATGGGGCGTTCTTCGTTTCCGTTCTGGTGGCGGAGATCCGGGAGTACGGGAAGAACAAGCTGCTCTCGGTCACGGTGATGCCGTACCTCGGTTGTGCCGGGGTGCAGGACGAGGGCTATCTGGTCGTGCCGGACGGGAGCGGCGCGCTGCTGCGCTTTTCGCCCGGAACGGATGCGCCGGATCCCGTCGTGTACAAAAAGGCCGTGTACGGCGATGATCCCATGGATCCGCTGACCGGCGTGACCTCCCGCACGCAGGAGATCCTGCTGCCGGTGTTCGGCATCCGGGCGGGGGAGCGCAGCGTGCTCGGGATCGTGACCGAGGGCGATGCGCTGGCGCAGATCCAGATGTATGCCAAGGGCACGCGCACGCTGCACGCGGCGCTGCACACGGTCATGCGCTATCGCGGCGTGTCGTCGCGCACGCTGTTCGACACCGAATGGAACCGCAAAAAGATCACGATCGTATCCGACGAGCCGATCGCGCAGCCGTTGTACACCGTGCGCTATGCGCTGCTGCGCGGCGCGGGATATAACGAGATGGCGGCGGCCGCCGCCGCGTACTATGCCGCCGCTGCGGAAAACGGCACGCAGCAGCGCCGGGCGCGCATCCCGATCACGGTGACCGGGGCCGTGCGCGAACAGACGGCGGTGTTGGGCCGCCCGGTGCGCCGCGTCGCGGCGATCGATACCTTCGCCGACATGGCGGCGCTGGCCGATGCCGTGGCGGACACCGGCATCGGCGGCTTTGACTTGCAGATCGACGGGATGTTCTCCGGCGGCGTCCTTGACCGCTATCCGTCCGATGCGAAGCCGGAGCGGGCGCTTGGCGGCAGCGATGCAGTGGATGCGCTGGATGACGCATTGCGGCAGCACGGCGCGCTGCTGCTGCCGCAGGCGGATCTTTCCCGCATCTACCGTTCCGGCAGCGGCGTGTCCGCCGCGTGGGACGCGGCGCGCGATCACACCGGCGGGACGCGGACGCTGACGTCGTTCTCCCGCGTGACGGGCTATGAGGACACCGCAGATCCGTTGACGTGCACACTGCTGCGGCCGGATCTGCTCGGCAAACAGTACCGCCGCTTTGGTGATGGCCTGCGGCGGCTGGGGATCGACGGCTTTGCCGATGCGGGCGCGTCCGTGCTGTATTCGCACAGCCCGCACGGCGGGGACGCCATTGACCGGCAGCAGGCGCTTTTGCTGCAAACGCAGGCGGTGCGCGAGCTGTCCGCCACGCTGCAGGCGTATACGGCGCAGGGGGCGGGGGCATATCTGCTGCCGTACCTGTCGCAGATCACCGAGGTACCCGCCGCATCCAGCCGCATCGACGGCTTCAGCGAGGAGATCCCGTTCTATTCGCTGGTGGTATCGCGCTTCGTCGGTCTGTCGGCCGACGCGATCAACGACAGCGGCGACCGGACGGCCTATCTGCTGCGCTGCCTGGAATACGGGCTGCTGCCCTCCGCTTACCTGACCGCGGGCGACCCGGCGGCCGTGTCCGGCACGCGGGCGAACTTCCGCTTCGCCGCCGACCGGGACACCATGCTCTCCTTGCTGCGGGAGATAAGCGAGGGGTACGGCGAGGCGCTGGTGCTCGTGCGGCAGCAGCCGATCGCGGCGCATGAGCAGATCGCCGCGCACACCTACCGCAGCACATATGCCGACGGCAGCCGGATCGTCGTCAACTACGGCGATGCGCCGGTGACGGCGGACGGCGTGAACGTTCCGGCGCGCGGCTATCGCCTGATCCGAAAGGGGGCGGAAGGATGAAAAACGAGAACGCGCGCCCGCGCAGGCGATGCAGCTACGAGCGGCGCAAGGCGAACACCGGGCGGATGTTCATCTCGATCTGGGCGGTCGGGATCGTTCTGCTGTTCGTCATGCCGCTGGTCCGCACGGTCATCTACAGCCTCAACACGCTGGATCTGCACACGATGTCCACGCGCCCGGCCGGGCTGAGCTATTACCTCCGGCTGTTCACGGGGGACACCGTGTTCGTGCAGGATCTGACCGCGGCGCTGACGGATCTGCTGTATCAGGTGCCGATCGTGGTGATGTTCAGCCTGTTCATCGCCGTTTTGCTCAACCGCAAGTTCCCCGGACGGCTGTTTTTCCGCGCGGTGTTCTTTCTGCCGGTGGTGGTGATGTCCGGCGTGGTGTATTCGATCCTGAAGGGGGACGCCCATTCGACCGAGATCGTCAACAGCGCCGCCGGGGCCGTCGACGCGTTCAACGAACTGGGCGCGCTGCAGGATCTGCTGGGCTCGTTCGGCGCGGGGGAGAAGCTGATCGGCTTCATGAGCGGGGTCGTCAGCCGCGTGCTGGATACCGTGTGGCAGTCCGGCGTGCAGATCTTGCTGTTCCTTGCCGGGCTGCAGAGCGTTTCGCCCGCGCTGTATGAGGCGGCGCGGATGGAGGGCGCGACGAAATGGGCGGAGTTTTGGAAGATCACGTTCCCGATGCTGTCGCCCGTTTTGCTCGTCAGTGTGATCTACACCGTGATCGACTCGTTCACGGCGGAGAGCAACGCCGTGATCGGCTACATCAAGGAAGTATCTTTCCACAACTTCGAATATTCCTACGGCTGCGCGATGTCGCTGACTTACTGCGCGGTCATCCTGTTTTCGATCGGCCTGGTGGCTTTGCTGATGCGCCGGGCCTTCCGCATGGGCTAACGTGATCTGGAGAGGAGCAAGAGGATATGCGACTTGACCTTCGGCCGCGTCCGGGCGTGACGCGCGCCGACCTGCGCTGTCGTGCGGCAGGCGGTGCGGCGCAACTGATCGCCCGCTGCGTGATGTACGTGTTCCTGATCAGCGTCAGCTATGTGCTGCTGTATCCGCTGCTGTATGCGTTCAGTCAGGCGTTCCGCACGGTGGACGATGTGTATAACGCCAACGTGATCTGGATCCCGACGCGGCTGACGCTGGACAATTTCCGCACATTGTGGGCGGGGATCGATTACCCGCGCCTGTTTGCCAACAGCTTGGTCATCTGCCTTGGCAGTGCCCTGCTGCAGGTGGCGGTGTGCGCCCTGACCGGCTACGGGATGGCGCGCTTCAAATTCCGCGAGAAATGGCTGTGGACGGTCGTGCTGCTGCTGACGGTCGTTCTGCCGCCGCAGATCGTATCGATCCCGAACTTTTTTCTGTACAAAAACTTCGACCCCTTCGGGCTGCTGGCGCTGATCGAACGCACGGCCGGGATCCGGATCGAGCTGCGGCTGCTGGATACCTTCGGCGTCTATCTGCTCCCGGCGGCGCTGGGGCAGGGGATGCGCTCCGGCATCTTCGTGATGATCTTCCGGCAATTCTTCCTCGGCCTGCCGCAGGAGCTGGAGGATGCCGCCTATGTCGACGGCGCTGGACCGATCCGCACGTTCGCGCGGATCATGCTGCCGAACTGCCGCGCCGCCGTGGTGGTCAGTTTCCTGTTCTCCCTGGTGTGGTATTGGAACGACACCTATATCGGCAGTATGTATACCGAACAGCTGGAAACGATATCCGTCCGTCTAGCGCTGATCCAAAGCGATATCACGACCCTCGGGCTGCAGGTGGACGGCATGACGCAGGCGATATACGTCCAAGCGGGGGTGCTGATCTCGGTCATGCCGCCGCTGCTGCTGTACCTCGTCTGCCAGCGCGTGTTCGTCGAGAGCGTGGAGCGGGCCGGCATCGTCGGCTGAGCATAGAGCAAAAGACAAAGGAGAGAGATGAGATGAAAGCACAGATCAAACCGGTCGGCGGGATGCCGGCCCTGTTCGTCGACGATCGGCGGCAGGTGCCGATGCTGCTGTTCACGAACACGGAAGTGGACGGCGGCGCACGGCGCGACATCTGCGCCCGGCAGATCCGCATGGCACGGGAGAACGGACTGCACCTGCACTCGGTCTGCTGCCATCTGCCGGTGCACGAGCCGCGCGGGCAGCGCGACCTGTCCCCGGCGATCGGAGCGATGGACACCGTGCTGCGGGAAGATCCCGAGGCGGCGATCCTTCTGCGGGTGAACCTTTCGGTCTATGGGGCGGATGCGGAAAAATGGGAGCGGGAGCATCCCGGTGACACGGTGCGTTATGCGCTGCATACGGATGTGTACGGGCGCGAGGAGCGGGCGGACGGCACGTTCGCCGAGCGGCCCGGCCCGGCGGTGTCCATCGCCTCGGACGACTGGCTGGCGGCGGCGATCGATACGCTGGACGAGCTCAACGACTGGTTTTTGGCGCATCCGGCGTATTACGATCGCCTGTTGGGGTATCACATCGCCGCCGAGGACGCGGGGGAGTGGTTCCACACCGGCGTGCGCGAGAACGGCGTGGACATCAGCCCGGCGGCGCAGCGCGCCTTCCGGCGTTGGCTGTATGCGAAATACAACCTGCGCGTCGAGGCGGTGGCCGACGCGTGGGGGCTCAGTCCCAAGGCGTATGCCGATTACAGCCAGATCGAGATCCCGTACGACATCCCCGGCAACGACCGGGAGGAGCCGGTGCAGCGCACGCTGTTCACCCGGCCGACCGATAAAAAATACATCGATTACGGCGATTTCTGCTCCGACCTGACGGTCGACCGCATCCGTCGTCTGTGCCGCGCCGCCAAGGAGATGACGAACGGCGAGAAATTGACCGTCGTGTTCTATGGCTACTATTTCGAGCTGTATGATGCGCGCACCGGGCATTTCCGGCTGACGGAGCTGCTCGATTGCCCCGACGTGGACGCTTTTGCCGGGCCGATCAGCTATCTGGACCGCAACGCGGGCGGCACCGGTGCCGTGATGGCGCCGGTGGACAGCATGGCGCTGCACGGCAAGCTGTGGTTCGTCGAGAACGATATGCGCACCGGCGTGGTGCTGCGTGAACACGGCCCGCACGATAACGACGGGTGGCTGAACGCCCCTTTCGGCAGCGTGGAGCAGGTGACGGAAGCGTACCGGCGCGAATGGGCGCAGATGGTGGGGCACGGCATGGGCTGCTGGTATATGGATCTGATGGGGCACGGCTGGGTGTCCCATCCGGATCAGTGGCGCTGCATCCGGCAGCTGATCGACGGCTATGCCGCGCAGGCGGACGGCCTGCGGCCGATCGCCGCCGAGGTCGCCGTCGCCGTCGACGAGCGGGCGATGTCGCTGGTGGCGCACGCGGAATGGGCAGGCGCGCGGCTGCTGTATATGCTGCGCCAATGCTTTTACCGCGCCGGGATCAAGTTCGGCTGGTACTCGGTGGAGGACGTGGAGGAAGGCCGCGTGCCGTCCGCCAAGGTCATCTGGCTGCTGACCCCGTTCTCGATCGATCGGGCGCGCGAGGACAAGCTGCGCGCCGCCGCGCGCAAAAACGGTGCGGCCATCGTGTTCATCCACGGCTTCGGCGTCACGCAGCCGGAGGTCGTGCAGCGGCTGACCGGCATGGAGATGGGCACGGTGGACAGCTCTTTGGAAGAGCTGTCGATCGACGCGTCGGCCTTCATGCCGCAGGGCGTGCCGTTCATGCCGGATGCCGCATATCTGCGGCAGCAGGTGCTCTGCCCGTTCTATCACGATCCGCGGCAGCCGGCCTCGCCGGCATGGTACGTCATGCCGGGCGATGAGGTGGAGGTGCTTGGCACCTACACGTCCGGGCGGCTGCGCGGCCGGATCGGTGCGGCGCGGCGGCACTTGGACGGTTATTCGGCCGTGTTCATCGGCGCATGGGATCTGACCGCCGAAGGGATACGGGAGATCTGCCGCCTGTGCGGTGCGCACATCTATACG
>JAJXDX010000120.1:0-6236 GCA_021640185.1 Oscillospiraceae bacterium
CGCTCGAAAGCTTCGCCAACCAGATCCAGTTCCCGGATAACGTCAGCGGCCGCGACCATGCGTGGCAGACCGTGCAGTCGCTGTACGCCATCGGCTCCGGCGGATTGCTCGGGCAGGGGCCGGGCAACTCGCGTCAAAAGCACCTGTTCCTGCCGGAACCGCAAAACGATTTCATCTTCGCCATTTTGTGCGAGGAGATGGGGTTCATCGGCGCTCTGGTCGTGGTGGTGCTGTTCGGCCTGCTCGTTTGGCGCGGCTTCACGATCGCGCTCAGTGCACCGGATAAGTTCGGCACGATGCTCGCCTTCGGCCTCACGATCCAGATCGGGCTGGAGGTGGCGCTCAATATCGCCGTCGTGTCCAACCTGATGCCGAACACCGGCATCAGTCTGCCGTTCTTCAGCTACGGCGGCACGTCGATCCTGATGCTCATGGCGCAGATGGGGATCGTGCTGTCGGTGTCCCGCCAGTCGCGGGCCGAAAAAACATAAGGAGGCGCACCCATGCGTGTTTTGATGACGGGCGGCGGCACGGCGGGGCATATCAACCCCGCTCTGGCGATCGCGGAAAAGATCCGGCGCGAGCGCCCGGATACCGAGTTTTTGTTCGTCGGTGCTAACGGCCGCATGGAGATGCAGCTCGTCCCCGCCGCCGGCTATCCCATCCGGGGCGAGAACGTGCGCGGCTTTCAGCGCCGCCTGACGGTCAAGAACATCGGCCGCAACGTGCTTGCGGCGGTGGACGTCGTCACCTCCAGCGCCGTGTCCGCGCGGATCGTCAAGCAGTTCTCGCCGGATATCGCGATCGGCACGGGCGGCTATGTCTGCGGCCCGGTGCTGCGGCAGGCGCTGCGCCACGGCGTGCCCGTGCTCGTGCACGAATCCAATGCCTATCCCGGCGTCACGGTCAAGATGCTCGCGCGCGAGGGCGCGCTCGTCATGCTGTGCAGCGAAAAGGCGCGGCAGTATCTGCCGCAGGGCAGCCGCGCGGTCGTCACCGGCAACCCGCTGCGCCCGGATCTCGTGCTGGCGGATCCGGCCGACGCGCGCCGCGCCCTCGGCGCGGACGAGCGCCCGCTGCTGCTGTCCTTCGGCGGCAGCCTCGGCGCGCGCCGTATCAACGAGGCGATGACCGAGGTCCTCATCCGCAGCCATGCCGAGGGGCGCCTGCAGCATATCCACGGCACGGGCAAAAGCGGCTACGACACGATGGCGGCCGCATTGGCGGAGCACGGCGTGCCGCTGCACGGGGACGGCATCGATGTGCGTGCCTATATCGACGATATGCCGCGCTGCATGGCGGCGGCCGATCTCGTGATCTCGCGCTGCGGCGCGATGACGCTCAGCGAACTGCCCGCCGCGGGCAAGCCCGCGATCCTGATCCCCTCGCCCTATGTGGCCGAGAACCATCAGTACCATAACGCCATGGTGCTCGTCGAGCAGGGCGCGGCCGTCTGCATCGAAGAGAAGGATCTCACCGGCGATCGGCTGTGGGACACGGTCTGTCAGCTCACCGCCGATCCGGCACGTCTGATGCAGATGGCGCAGGCGATGCGCTCCGCCGCCGTCCTCGACGCGGACGAGCGCATCTGGCAGGTCATCCGCGAAACGCTGGGGATCTAAAACCGGACATCCTTCCTCTGCATACACTGGCGTATGCAGAGAGGAGGAACCGCTATGGATGCCCTTTATATCCGGGGCGGACGCCCGCTTTCCGGCACGGTGATGATCCACGGCGCAAAAAACGGCGTGCTGCCGCTGCTGGCGGCCACGCTGCTCGTGCCGGGGGTCACGGTGCTGAAGAACTGTCCGGATCTTTCGGATGTCCGCACGGCGCTGTCGATCCTGACCCATCTCGGCTGCCGCGTCAGCCGGACGGATGACACCGTGACCGTGGACGCGTCCGCGCCGGTGCGCGCCGACATCCCGGACGCGCTGATGCGCCGGATGCGCTCGTCGATCGTGTTTTTGGGCGCGATCCTCGCCCGCTGCGGCGAGGCGGAGCTGACCTATCCCGGCGGCTGCGAACTCGGCCCCCGCCCGATCGACCTGCACCTGTCGTCCCTGCGCCGCTTGGGCGCACAGATCCGGGAGGAGCACGGCCGCATCCTCTGCCGCGCGCCGGACGGCCTGCGCGGTGCGCCGGTCGCGCTGTCGTTCCCCAGCGTCGGCGCAACGGAGGACGTGCTGCTCGCCGCCTGCACCGCCGAAGGGACGACGGTGCTGCACGGCGCAGCCAGAGAGCCGGAGATCGGCGACCTCGCCGCGTTCCTTACCGCCTGCGGCGCACGCATCGGCACGGCGCAGGACGGCTCGCTGACCGTCGAGGGCACGCGCACGCTGCACGGCTGCACCCACACCGTCCTGCCCGACCGGATCGAAACGGCCACCTATCTGGCCGCCGCCGCGGCCACGGGCGGCGAGCTGACGCTGCTGTCTTGCCGCCCGGCACACCTGACGCCGGTGCTGTCGCTGCTCGAGGACGCGGGCTGCCGCCTGACGGTGGGGGAGGATGCCCTGCACATCGCCGCGCCGCCGCGCCTGCGCCCGTTCGGTACGGTGCGCACGCTGCCGTACCCCGGCTTCCCCACGGATGCCGCGGCGCCGCTGCTCGCCGCCGCCTGCACGGCGGACGGCGCATCGATCTTCGTGGAAACGATATTCGAAAACCGCTATAAATATGTGGATGAACTGATCCGCATGGGCGCACAGATCCGCGTGGACGGCCGCGTGGCCGTCACCGTCGGCGTGCCGCAGCTGCAGTCCGGCCGCGCGGAATGCACGGATCTGCGCGGCGGCGCGGCACTGGTGGTCGCGGCGCTCGCCGCGCAGGGGGAAAGCCGGATCTGCGGCATCGCCCACCTCGACCGTGGCTATGCCGCACTGCCGGAGCAGCTGCGTGCCGTCGGTGCCGATGTGCGCCGCGCGCCGGATCGGCCGTAAAAAAGAAAGGATGTAGCGACCGTGAGCAACGATAAACAGCCCCCGCGCAGCGAGGATGCGCGTCAGGCCCAGCGCACGGCGCGCCGCCGCCGGCGGCGCAGGCAGCGCATTTTGCGGATCTGCATCCTGCTGTCCGCCCTGCTGGTGTTCGCGCTGATCGTGGCGTTCATCGTGCTGCGCATCACGGGCACGGTCGCCAAAAACAACGGCGAAAAGACCTCGTTCCTCGCCGTGCGCGATATCATCGTCGAGGGCGACACCCGCTACAGCACGGACGAGATCATCCGCGAGAGCGGCATCTACGTCGGCGAGAGCCTGCTCGTCGTCAATAAGGTGCAGGCGCACGACCGGCTGCTGGAAAAGTTCCCGTACCTCGACCGCGTGGAGGTCGGCAACGCGTCCTTCTCCACCATCCAGATCCGCGTGTGGGAAACGCAGGTGATCGGTGCCGTGCAGACGGAGGACGGCTATTACGTCCTCGGCGCGAACGATCACGCGCTGGAGCTGCTGCCCGGCACCGCGCTGCCGGCAGGCTGCACGCGCATCCTCGGCGCCTCGCTCGAGGGCAAACAGATCGGCGGCAGGCTGCTCGATGCGCGCAGCCTGCGCATCGCCTCTGCATTGATCGAAGCCGCCGATGATACGGGTCTGACGGATCTGACCGTCATCGATATGACCGAAAAAACGAATATCCGCGCCGTTTGGCGCGATCAGATCTGCCTCGTCCTCGGCAACGAAACGAACCTGTCCGGCCAGATCGATGCCTTCGGTTCGCTGCTGCCGACGCTGCTGCAAAACAATGGCGAGCACGTGATCGGCCGTCTGGATATGACCTCGTATGCCGATGACGACCCGGATAACGACCGTGCGATCTTCTCGCCGGCGGACGCGCTCCCGGAGACTTATGCGCCCCCGAAGGATACGCCGGCCACCGATCCGACCACTGCGCCGGCAACGGATCCCACCGCGACGGATCCGTCCGCCGCTCCAACGACGACCGCATCTCAGCCGCAGCCGTAAAAGATCGTGCAGATCCCGAAAAATGGCTTGAAAAACGGATAAAGGTGTGCTACAATATCAAATGTATAGTAGTATACTAACTAAGGTGCGGAGCGGATCGCCGGACGGCGGCTCCCCTTGTCAAAATAGGAGGACGACAGAATGATGCAGATCGACGCGGCTACCCCGAACACGAACATCACGATCAAGGTCATCGGCGTGGGCGGGGGCGGCGGCAACGCCGTCAATCGTATGGTGCGCGCCGACGTGCGCGGTGTGGAGTTCATCGCGGTGAACACCGATGTGGCGGTGCTGGACATCTCCTTGGCTACGCACAAGATCCAGATCGGCGAAAAGCTGACGCGCGGCCACGGCGCGGGCGGGGATCCTTCCCGCGGCCAGCGTGCCGCTGAGGAGAGCCGGGACGAGATCGTGGCGGCTCTGCAGGGCGCGGATATGGTGTTCGTCACCGCCGGCATGGGCGGCGGCACGGGCACGGGCGCCGCGCCCGTCGTGGCGGAGATCGCGCGCGACATGGGCATCCTCACGGTCGGTATCGTCACCAAGCCCTTCTCGTTCGAGGGCAAGCGCCGCATGAGCCAGGCCGAGGACGGCATCGCCGAGCTCAAGGAGCGCGTGGATTGTCTCGTGGTGATCCCCAACGACAAGATCCGCACCGTCACCACCGAAAAGCTGACCATGCGCAATGCGTTCGAACTGGCGGATGACGTGCTGCGTCAGGGCGTGCAGAGCATTTCCGAGCTGATCCAGAACCCCGGCGACATCAACCTCGATTTCGCCGACGTTCAAACCGTGATGAAGGACGCGGGCTACGCGCACATGGGGGTCGGCCGTGCCGAGGGCAAGGATCGCGCGGAAGAGGCGGCTCGTGCCGCGGTCGACAGCCCGCTGCTCGAGACCAGGATCGACGGTGCACGCGGCGTGCTGATCAACATCACCGCGCCGGAGGATCTGGATTTCGACGAGATGGAGAAGGCCACGAGCACGGTCAGCGATCTGGTCAGCCCGGAGGCGACCATCATCTGGGGCTATCGCCTCGATCCCGATATGGGCGAAACGCTCAGCGTCACCGTCATCGCCACGGGTCTGAGCAATACCGAGCATCCGGATACCGCCCGCGGTAAGGAAGCCGCGGATAAGGACGGCGGCGTGCCGCCGCTGTTCTCCGGTTGGAAGGACGACGACGATGCGTTGGCGGACATCAACCGCCTGTTCGATAGCCGCCGCCGCGACACGAACGTCTGATCTGTACCGTTTATCATGCCCGCCCGGCTTTTGCCGGGCGGGCCTTTCCTTTCTGCCGCCACACATCCTTCACCGGGTCGGCTTTTCCGTTGTGCCGCCGCGCCTGCGCCGGATACCCGGCCATCTTCGCCGCTCGCGCATCGCCGTCGGCATTTCCCGTGCGTTTTCTGTACATATCAAGATCGATCATTTGCTTTTCAGGGATCGTATGGCCGTCGGCATTTGCCGGATGGCTCTTTTATTATGCACCGTGCCCGCACCGGCCGCTTGACCACCGCTCTCCGCCCGTAGCCCTCGCTGCGCATTTTCCGTGTGTACCGTAAAACTTCTTTCCCACTGCATGGCCGTTGCCGGCCTTTCTCAGCCATTTTCCACACGTATCGAAAGCATTTTCCGTTTTTTGTCGGTCACGCGGTCTTTTACGATCTTCTTTCGGCTTTCCCCGCTGCACCGGCCGTTCGTTTCTGCGCTCACCGGAACAGGCCGCCCAAGATCTGCGGGCCGCGCTTCGGCGGCTTCGGCGCGCGCATCCCACGCGTCGGGGATCCTTTTCCTGCTTTCTGCAGATCACGCGGTCTTTCGTGATCTTCTTTCGGCTTTCCCCGCTGCACCGGCCGTTCGTTTCTGCGCTCACCGGAACAGGCCGCCCAAGATCTGCGGGCCGCGCTTCGGCGGCTTCGGCGCACATGACGGCGGGCAGTGGAAGTTGACCAGCACCGTTTCCTCGCCGATCACCTCGATGTCCTTCCAGCCGATCACGATGTCGCTCTCCCGCCCAAGCAGCCCGCAAAGCTTCGCGCGTCCGTAGATCACTAGGGAAACGACCTGCGCCGTGCAGGTGTCCACCTCCACATCGTCGACGAACCCCAGCCTCGTCCCGTCGCAGACGTTGATGACCTCTTTGTCGTGCATATCGGTGATCCGCGCGATCATGCGCCTTCCTCCTTACCCGTCACGGATGTTCTCCCTCATCGATATGCGCCGCCGCGGCCGAATAGACCATCACGCCCGGATAGCCCGGCCGTGATC
>JAJXDX010000120.1:6246-6690 GCA_021640185.1 Oscillospiraceae bacterium
ATCATCTCCGGATACACCCGGATGACCTGCGCTCAAAACTCCGGCATCAACAAATGGCGGACCATTCCCGGATACGCCAGGATAGCCCTGTTCGAAAAAACGCGAACTTGACATCCCTGCCGCCGAGCGGTATAATAGCATCGTTCGGCACGCGCGGCATCGTCGGCAGATAAAATGTGCACGTTCCTTTATCTGCCGCCGGCACAGACCGGACGGTCGAGAAGTCCCCTCCCGTCCGCCGCCGGCAGAAACCGAATATATCCGGGTGTGGCGCAGCTGGGAGCGCGGGTGGTTTGGGAGCATAGACGGTGTTCGCACCGCACGAAAGCGAAAACCGCCGAAAACCCTTCAACCGTGCGGATTTCGGGCGGTTCGGGAAATGATAAAAGGCAGTCAAAAATGTGTTTGACCACAGATTTGACCACTTACACGACCACAATTTAA
>JAJXDX010000474.1 GCA_021640185.1 Oscillospiraceae bacterium
GCCCCGGATCGACAGCAAGGCGCGTCCAACGTTCTACCGCCTTGCGCCGCCCACGATCGACATCAAATTTTGCAATTTTCGCCGGGATGTGCTATGATGATACAATAAGGATACATTCCCGTGCTATCCTCAAGTCGAAAAAACGCGACGGAAGGTGAAAACATGGCGGACGAACAGGAGCGCGAGCAGCCCGTGACGGACGAAAAAGCAGAGGAAACGCCGGGACTGCCGGTCGAAAAGCCTCGCAAAAAGAACAAGCCGCGTCGTTCCCACGCCAAAAAAACGCGCACGCCCCGCCCGGATGACGGCAAGCGGCATCTGCGCCCGTGGCGGGTCGTCGTCGCGCTGCTTTCTTTGGGCATACTGATCTGGAGCGCATTGCCGCTCGGCGTCGGCGTGAAGAATATCGGCGTCGTGCTCGGCATCGCCGCCGGGCTGCTCGGCATGGTCTGGGGCTTTTGGCCGGTCCGCCGCGGGAAGAAAAAACGGAAGGGGATGAGGCGCATGCTGCACGCGATCGTCATGGGGCTGCTCGGCATCGTCGCGGCGCTCGGCATCGTGATCACCGCGTGCATGACGGCCGCCGCCGTCCGCCGCCCGGCGCAGCCGGAGGCCACAGTCATCGTCCTCGGCGCAAAGGTCAACGGCGAGCAGCCGTGCCGTATGCTCGCCGACCGTCTGCGTGCCGCCGCAGCATATCTGGAGGAGCATCCGCAGGCGATGTGTGTCGTGTCCGGCGGACAGGGAGCGGACGAGAGTTTCACCGAAGCCCACGTGATGAAAAAGTATCTCGTCGAGCGGTTCGGCATCGCGCCGGAGCGAATCTTCGAGGAAGACCGTTCCACCAGCACGTCGGAGAACATCCGCTATTCTTTGGCGATCATCCGCAGCGAGGAGCTTTGCGGCTCGGTCGTCATCGCCACGCAGGAGTTCCACCAGTACCGCGCCGCCGCGCTCGCCCGCCGCGCCGGCGTCACCGAGGTCGGCGCCGCCACCTGCTTGTCGCCGACGTACCTGCTGCTGACGTATTGGATCCGCGAGTGCGC
>JAJXDX010000475.1 GCA_021640185.1 Oscillospiraceae bacterium
CGACGTGGTGGGGATATGCTACAGCTGCTGCGTGCAGCGCACGCTGCCGCACGGCCGGTTCGACCGGCCGGTGGATCTGCTGGTGACCGACAAATTCCTGCGCCGCACCGGCAAAAGCAGAAGTGACCGCAAAGGACCGCGATACAAAACGGACAGCAGAGGTGAGCATCATGGACGAGGATAAGGAAAAGCAGCTGGCGCAGATCCTGCGCGAGGCGGAGGCCGCTCAGACGGCCGACCTGCCGCCGGAGGAGCCGACGGCGGACGATGCGAGCAAGGCGCAGGACCGCCGCGAGGAAAAGGCGAAGGCGTTCCGGCTGGAATTAGATCTTGGCGAGGACGAGCCGCCGGCACCGGCAGCTGACGTGCCCGCCGGGGACGATGCCGCACCGGCACAGTCGGAGCAGAGCGGCAAAACGGCGCAAACGCAGCCCGAGCCGCAGCCGAGCGAGGACGCGGACGAGTCGCCTGCGCCGAAAAAGAGCAAAAAGAAAAGCCGCCGTTCCGGCTGCCTCAAGCGCGTGATCTACACGGCGTGCGTGCTGGCACTGGCCGTGACGCTGGCGTACTTTTTGATCATGTACATCATCGACTCCACGGGCTTCAATAAATCCGACCGCATCGTGGATGTCGAGATCCCGTCCGGCTCGTCGACGCAGCAGATCGCCGAGATCCTGAAGGAGAACGGCATCATCGATCAGCCGTTTTTGTTCCGGGTGTACTCCCGGTTCTTTGCCAAGGCGGACGGGAAATATCAGCGCGGGATGTTCTCGCTTTCGGCCGAAATGGGCTACACGAACATCGTCGACCGGCTGATGACCTCCACCCCGCGCGAAACGGTCACCATCACGATCCCGGAGGGATACACGGCCGAAAAGATCGCCGCGCTGCTGGACGAAAAGGGCGTTTGCACGCCGGAGAGCTTTTTCGATGCCGTTAACAACGAGGAGTTCGATTACGATTTCATCCGCCAGATCCCGACGAAGGACGACGGCGAGCAGTATGCCGGGCGCATCTATCGGCTGGAGGGCTATCTGTTCCCGGA
>JAJXDX010000121.1:0-2553 GCA_021640185.1 Oscillospiraceae bacterium
CTCCCGCTCTGTACAGCCCCCGATCGACTTGTCAGCGGGCACTGCCCGTGGCGGGATGCCCTAACGCCTTGTGCCCGCCAAGGCGCGTCCGGTAAACTCCCGCTCTGTACAGCACCCGATCGACTTGTCAGCGGGCACTGCCCGCCCGTGGCGAGATGCCCTAACGCCTTGTGCCCGCCAAGGCGCGTCCAACGCGCTGCAAAGTTTTCTGCTCCCCCGATCGACTTATCTGGGGGCACTGCCCGTGGCGGGATGCCCTAACGCCTTGTGCCTGCCAAGGCGCGTCCGACGAACTTCCGCCTTGCAGCAAGTGCGATCGACTTGTCAGCGGACACCGTCCGCTGCGAGGGTGCCGAGGCGCTGCAGGCCGTCGGCATTGTAATGCCCGGCGGCGAACGGGTTCATCCACTGCGGATCGACCGACATGGCCGCTGCCTCGCGCGTGAGGATGGTGAAGA
This sequence comes from Oscillospiraceae bacterium, assembly GCA_021640185.1. GTDB lineage: Bacteria > Bacillota > Clostridia > Oscillospirales > Acutalibacteraceae > UBA5905. The sequence goes on from JAJXDX010000121.1 coordinate 459, forward strand.
ACGGATCTGTCGCACACAGACGCTCCTGTGCATCGATGATGACATCATCACGCGCGTCGCCCGCAAAGCGGCCGACGCGGATGATCCCGCACTGCGTGAGAGGCACCGTTTCCCGCAAGGCGGAAAACAGCGTGCGCACACGGCTGATATAGTCCTGCGCCGACGTGCCGAGGAGAGCATCGCTCTCGCCCTGCAGCCAGACGGCAAAGACGCGCCCCGGCCGATGCTCTCGCACGGCGTAGGCGTAGGCGGCAGCCGCCTTGCTTTGCAGCGCCGCAAAGCCGAGCGTGCCGGGCTGCCAATCGGCGGCGGTGGTGCTGCCGCGCGCCGCGTGCACCGCCAGCACCCTCCGCCCCGTGCGCGCGATGTACGCGCGGCAGAACGCCGGGACGAGCGTCGAGTGACCGTAGCACGCCGAGCCCAGCGCATGATCGTGCAGATAGGCAGACAGGTCGACGCCCTCGGCGAACCGATAGCCCGGCGTACCGTCCGTGCGGATGTCCTCACCGACGGGATCCTGCAGCGGGACGGCCGTATCGGTAAGGAAACGGTATTCCCACGCGCCGGGGACGGGCGGCTCACCGATCAGGCGGTCGCTCTGCCCGTGCATATTGCTCTGTCCCATGAATAAGATCAGATCAAGCTCTGCCATGGCTTTTTCCTCCGTTTTCGCGTTCCCGTCCGGTCATTTTTCCAGCGTGCGCAGATAGCGGATGCAGCGCCCGACCTCGGCCATGCCGTCCGGCTGCAGGCCTTCGCTTTCGACGACGATGCGCATCCCGAGTTCGATCGCCTTTGCACGCACGGCGGCGACCGGCGCCGCGCCCTCGCCCAGCGCGCGGCCCTCGCGCTGCCGCGTGCCGTCCTTGAGATGGATCACGTGCACCCGGTCGCGCAGACGCTCCAGCTCCGCCAGCGGGTCACGCCCGGCGACGAACGCCCAATAGGTGTCGATCTCGAAATCGACCGAGGTGCGCTGCTCCATGATGTCGTGCGCGATCTGGCCGTCCGCGTTCGGCAGATACTCGCCGTCGTGGTTGTGATAAGCGAGCCGGATGCCCTCGGCCGCCAGCCGCGGCGCGTATTCATCCAGCTTGCGTACCGTGTCGTCCAGCTCCGCCGCCGTGCCCCACGGCGCGCCGGGCAGGATGTAGTTTTTATTGCCGATGGTGTGGTGATAGCGCACCGTCCCGGCAAAGTCGCGCTCCAGATCCTCCAGCGAGCTGTGGGTGCCGCTGACCGCCAGACCGTACCCGTCGAGCATGGCGCGCACCTCCTCGGCGCTGTGGCCGAAGAACCCGGCGAACTCGACCGCCTTGTAGCCAAGCTCCGCCACGCGGCGCAGCGCGTCCGCCAGATCCTTTTCCGTAAAATCGCGCACGCTGTAGAGCTGCAGGCTGTAATCCATGATCATTCTCCTCCGTTTTCGTTTTCGTTCGGTTCGCCTTCGTCCGCGTCATCCGGCGCGGGACGATAGATCGCATAAAGATCCAGCCCGTCGGCCGGGGGCGTGTCCTGCGGCGGGACGGGCGGCTCCCCGGCCGGGAGCTGCGCCTCGGCGGGGCCCTCCGCCGCCAGCGCGGCGCGGATCCGCCGGTTTGGATGGACGGCGCACAGCAGATAGACGATCAGCAGCACGACGCCGGCCACGGAGCACAGCAGACCGGCCCGCAGGCCGGGCGTCCGGTAGGAAAAGCGCACGGTGCTCTCGCCCGCCGGGCAGCGCACCGCCATGAAGCCGACGTTGACCTGCAGGATCTCGGCCGTCTCGCCGTTCACCGTCGCCGACCAGCCGTCCTCGAACGGGACGCTGAAGAACACCCAGTTCTCTTTTTCCAGCGACGTGACGGCGGTGAACCCGCCGTTATCGACCGTAAAGGACTTCGCGGCAGTGGCCGCGCGGGCGGCGCAGTCCTCCGCGAACTCGTATTGCGAAAAAACCATCAGATCGGGATCGAGCGGCGGCAGGCCGATCAAATTGCACGAACGGTACAGGATCACTACATTTTCTGGAAATGACTCATTCAGCCCGCCCGCCCACATCGGGGTGTGCGGGCAAAATGAGCGTTTCAAAGATAGGATGTTAAGCGTGTAA
>JAJXDX010000121.1:2563-6655 GCA_021640185.1 Oscillospiraceae bacterium
CGAAACAACCATCAGATCGGGATCGGGCGGCGGCAGGCCGATCTTTTCGGCGTCCGCGTCCTCGACGACGAGCGCCTTGAGCAGCAGCAGCTCCCGGTCGTCCTCGCTGACCTCGTCATACTGCGAACGGGTGACGTACCCGTCGTAGGTGAAGCCCATGCCGATGTAGTTTTTGTTTTCGTATATCGCGAAGCCGTCCTGCACGTCGTAGCGTTCCCAGCCGGGCATGGCGGTGTCGCCGTCCTGCTCGAAGTTGTCCTCCGCTTTTTTGTTGTACATCTGCACGTCGCCCTCGGGCTGCAGATAATCGAACAGCCAGCGCACCGACAGCAGGCTGCGCAGCGCGTAGTGCTTGCTGTCCGGGCGCGAACCGACCGAGCGCTGCACCCCGACGGACGGATAGAACTCCATGACCGAGCCGGGGACGATGCTGTGGAACGCCTGGATGCACGGCATCTTCCAGTACATCCCTTGGTTGTCCATGCCCTCGTTCATATCGACGCGGCAGAACCGATCGTCATCCGGCAGGGTGAAGTCGCCGCCCTCGATCAGCTTATCGATCACATAATCGTCCGGGTAATAGGCGATGGACTTGCCCATGCCCAGATAGCACCAGCCGAACGCGAGCGACACGCCCACGACCGCCGTGCAGCACCAGCCGGCGAAGCGGCGGCGGTCCTGCCGCCAGACCGTCACCAGCACGCCGGTCAGCAGCAGGCAGAACGCCGCGATCGCCACGTACAGCCAGAACCATTCCGGGTATTTCTCCAGCCCGAGCGTGAAGCTCTCGCCCTCCGCGGGCTTCCACTTTTTGGGGACGAGGCCGATCAGCGTGAACGCGGCGGTGAAGCCTGCGCTCCAGCCGATCGCGCGGCCGAACTCGACCGGCTCCTCCTCCCGCTCGAAGCACAGCAGCGTGGCCAAAATGACCATCAGCACCGGCATATAGTACCAGCGGGCGTAATACATCTGGTTGAACAGCTGGAACATCGCGTTGAGCGCGGGGATGACCGTGCAGAAGAACAGCACGATCAGCATCCGGCGCAGCCAATCGCTGTGCCGCCGGGACTGGAAATAGGCGATCGCGCCGGTGCAGCCGAACACGGGCAGCCACATGGACATCGACGACCACTTATTGTTCGCGTCCGGGAAGAAGTTCGCCCGCGCGGGCAGCTCCGGCGGGAAGAAAAAGCTGTGCAGGATGTCGTACAGGCGCTGGCTGGTGCTGTAGATGAACAGGCCGAAGCCTTCCAGCGGCTGCTCGGCGCGGCTATTCTGGATCACGGAAAAAAACGACGGCACCAGCAGCACCCCGGCGCACAGCACGCCGATCAGCGCCTGCAGCCAAAGGCCGAAAAAGCGGCGCGTGCGCCGATCCCATTCGCCGGCACCGGCGCGCACGACCCAGTAGATCATGCAGAACAGCGCCTGCCCGATGAAGAAATAGTAGTTGGCCAAGGCGCTCATGAACACGGCGACGGCGAACAGGCCGCGCCGCCCCTCGGTCATGTACTGCTCGATGCCCAAAAGCAAAAGCGGCAGCCAGACGATCGCATCGTGGAAATGGTTGAAGAACACATTATAGAGCGAAAAACCGGAAAATGCGTACAGTACCCCGGCCACGACCGCCAGACGCGGGCGCAGGAAACGCGCGGTATACAGATAAGCCGTCAGGCCGCAGCAGGCGAATTTGAGCACCAGCAGCGGTGCCATCAGGTGCGGCAGCCATGCGTTCGGGAACGGCAGCGTCAGCCAAAAAAACGGACTGCCCAGCAGATAAAACGAGTACGAGCCGACAAAATTCGCCCCAAGGTCGGTCAGCCAGCTCCAGCCGATGTTCCCGCTGCGCACGGCATCATGCGCCAACATATAGAACGGGATCTGCTGGGCATTGAAATCGCCGTAATAGATGAAATAGCCGCGGTCGTAAATGACGAACGGCAGAAAAAGCAGCACCGCCATCGCCAGCGTCAGCAAAAACGCCTGCCCCGCCATGCCTTTTTCCTTTTGCAAAGTCCGGGTCATGTCATGCCTCCTGTTCTTCGACGATAGCCGCCGATACATGGCCAGTATAGCATATCGGCGGTAAAAAGAAAAGACCCGAAACGGTTTTTCTTCCGATCCGACCGATCGGAGGGTCGACATTTTTCGCCCGGCATGATATACTAAGGTCAAGAAAGCGGAAAGGGAGCGGATGAGATGAGTTTTCAAGAAGCGTACAAGCGGCTGGAAAAGCTTTGTGACGAGATCATGGTCGCCCCAAAGTGCGGCGTGACGTCTTACATCAAAGAGATGGAAACGACCTCCGGCGGCCGATCCGTCATGGGCTGGGACGAGGATCTGAAAATGCTCAAGCACTGCCGCTGGGTGCGCAACCAGATCTCTCACGAACCGGGCTGCACCGAAGAGAACACGTGCGAGCCGGGCGATGCCGCTTGGGTGGAGCGGTTCCGGGAGCGGATCATCAAAGGGGACGATCCGCTTGCCCGGCGGCGAAGGATGCGGCAGGCCGAGCAGGCGCGCCGGGCGGCACAAGAACGGGAGCGGGCGCGCCGCCGGGCAGAGGAAAGACAGCGGGCAAGCGCCGAGGAGCAGGAAAACACCGCCGAAAAGGGCGCTGCCGCAGCCCGGCCGACCGACAGCGCGCCGCAAAAAGGACCGCAGCGCAGACGTGGGCGACCGGCCGTCGTCGTACCGGTCGTTGCCGCCGTCATCCTTCTTGCTCTGATCGCATTCATTGCAAGGAAAGCCTTCGCCTGACCGAAAAAATCGGAAAGCTAAAGCACCGCTACCCGTTGACAAATCGGACGAATTACGCTATAGTTAAAGCAAGACGCGCGAAAAGGCGCGCACAAGGAAAAGGAGAGATATCCCATGCCATTTTGCAGCAAATGCGGCACGACCGTGACCGAAAACGACAAATTCTGCCCGAAGTGCGGCACGCCCACCGCACCGCAGCCGCAGGCCGCGCCGGATATGCCGGTCATGCCGAACGTCCAGCCCGCGCCCGGAGCCGGTCAGCAGAACAGCAATGACTTCGCCGCGCAGGTGGCCGCGCTCAATAACACCGCGGACACGACGGCCGAGTTCGATCCGGCCGACATCGCCTCCAACAAGGCCATGGCGATCCTGTCATACTTCGGCCTGCTGGTGCTGATCCCGCTGCTGGCGGCCAAGAACTCGCGCTTCGCGCGGTTCCATGCCAATCAGGGGCTGATCCTGCTGATCGCCGGGGTCGTGGGCACGATCGGACAGAGGGTCCTCGGCTTGGTGCTGAAGTACATCCCCTACATCGGCGGTGTGCTTGCCGGGCTGATCAGCTTCGCGGTCAGCGCCGTGCTGCTCGTGCTGATGGTGCTCGGCATCATCAATGCCGCGCAGGGCAAGGCGAAGGAGCTGCCGGTGATCGGCAAGTTCCGGCTGCTCAAATAAGATCCCGAAAAGCCGACGATCCCCGGCCGCGAAGGCGGCCGGGGATCGTTTTTGTGTTTTTTATTCGGCAGATTCGGACGGCCGGGTACCGCCCAGCAGCTGCCGGATCTCGGCCAGGTCCTTGGCGAAAAAGATGCCCTCCTGCCGCTTTTCGGAGGACAGGCCAGCTTCGATCATGTGGGACAGCAACGCCTTCAGGCTATCATAATAGCCGTTGAGATCGTACAGGATACACGGCGCATCCAGCTGTCCGAGCGACACCTTCGACATGACCTCCGCGATCTCCTCAAGCGTTCCCGTCCCGCCGGGAAAGGCGATGAACGCATCGCCGCGCCGGATCATCTCGGCTTTGCGCTGTGCCATGTCGCGGGTAACGATCAGTTCGGTCAGGCCGTCATACTGCAGTCCCTCGTCCATAAAGAACTGCGGCTCGACCCCGATCACCTTTCCGCCGGCCGCCAGCACGCTTTGGGCAAGCTCGCCCATCAGGCCGCTCTTCGACCCGCCGTACACCAGCGTATCGCCATTCGATCCGATCCACGCACCGAGCTCGCGCACGGCCGTACGCAGCGACGGATCACTGCCCGTGCTCGCCCCCAAATAAACGGTGATGTTCATGCGGATATCCTCCTTGCCGTCATCACGGCCTCCTGCTTATTT
>JAJXDX010000122.1:0-5899 GCA_021640185.1 Oscillospiraceae bacterium
GTCAAGGCTCGGGTCGCTGCCGTAAACAGAGGCGATGTAGGTCGACGACCCCGCCGCCTTCGGCACCGAAAAATCGACCAGCGCGCCGCTGCCGTCGGGGATCAGCAGATAGCCGTCGTCGCCCGTGCTGCCGCCGAAATGCGGCAAAAGCCCGATCTCCAGCGGCTGGATACCGGCCGGATACGCCGCTTTTTCCAGCGGCAGATCGGCGATCAGCGCATCGCTGTCCAGCGTGTAGCACAGCGTGAAACGGAACATCTCGCGCTCGCCGTCCGCGCCCTCATCGGTGCGGTCGTCGATGAAGCGGTATGTCACGTCCAGTCCGTCGCCGCGCATCTCGGCGGAGAACGTCCCCCGCGCCACGCTGGCCGACCAGCTGTCCAGTGTTTTTTCGTTCTGCCCGTCGATGTAGCGCACCGTCAGCTGGGAGCGGAACAGCGGCAGCGTGTCCGCGCCGATCGTGGCGTCGTCCGCCGCATCCGGCGCCACGGCATACCACACCCTGCCGGTGCGCCGGTCGAGCACGGCCACCGCCGCCGTTTCCGGATGATAGAGCAGCCGCAGCGCGCCGTTCTCGCACACCGTCGTGTATCCGGCAAGCCGCGCCGCATCGGCGGCGTCCGGCTCCATGGTGCCGTCCGCCACCGCGAAGGGCGCGCCCTGCGGCACGCCGGCCTTGCGGCAGTCCTCCGCCGCCGGCGCATAGGAGCGGCAGCCCGTCAGGCAGGAAAGCAGCAGCAGCCCGGCGGCGGCCAGCGCGATCGGTCTTTTTTTCATGTGGATGCCCTCTCTTTCCGGATACGGCCGGTGCACCGCTTTGCACCGGTCAGGTGCGCAGCAGGATCTCTTTGTACACCGACCAAACGAAGCTGATCAGCTGCGAAAAAAGGTTGAAAAACAGCAGCCCGATGAAGATAACGGCGATCATGGCGGCCGCCGTGAGCACGGTGGTCAGCAGCATCCGCCCCAGCGGATACTGGTGCACCGTCATGATTCCGGAAAACAGCAAAAAGAAGAACCACCCCACCGCGATCCAGTTCGCCGCCGTCAGATAGACCTCCTCGGTGAAGGTGCATAGGTTCGACAGCAGCGCCGCCGGCAGCGGGATCAGGATCAGCGGCACGCAGGCATACCCCGTCACCATCACGATGTCGCGAAACGTACCTTCCCCCTGCAGCAGCGTCGTCACCGACCAGTTCGCCACGCAGAACACCGCGATCAGCAGCGTCAGCTTCGTGATCTCGAACAGCATATCGTAGGGTGCGAACTTCTCGGTGTTGAACAAAAACGCCTGCGCCTGCTGCGCCCACACGTGGGTCAGCAGCATCAGCGCCGTCAGGATCAGCGCGGCGGACAGCCGCCCGCGCCCCTCCCGCTTCATGTCCCAAAACCCGTCGAACGGATGGACGGAGATATGCAGGGCAAAACGCGCCTGCTCTTGCACACGGCGGATCATGCTCCCGCACCGTCCTTTCTCTTTTTCCGGCGTACCCGCCGCAGGATGACGGCCGCCACGGCGATCGCCGCGCAGCCGATCGCCACGGGAGCGAACCAGTGCGCCGCCGTTTCCCGGCGGTATTCCGCATACGCTTTGTTGAAGCCGGTGTTCTTCGTCACGCTGTCGCCGCGGTAGTTGCCCAGTTCAAAGCAGCGCATCGCCTCGGCATAGTCGCCGCGGCGCAGGCAGATCTTACCGATCTGCGCATACGCCAGTTCAAAGTTCGCGTTCTTCTCCAGCACCTGCTGCCACGCCGCCATGCTCTCGTCATAGCGACCGGCGTTGTAGTGTTCCTCCGCCTGCGCGATCAGCGCGGCATACGCGGTACGCGAAAACACGGTGATCCGCCCCGCGCCCTTGTCGGCCACATACACGTCCCCGCCGCGCACGGCGATGGCCGACGGCACGCTCACGCAGCCGATCTGCGTGCCGGTCCCGCCAAAGGCATACAGCAAGAACCCCTCGGCGTCATATACGAACACCCGGCCGTGCGCGGCATCCAGCACATAGGCCGTGCCCTGTCCGTCCGCCGCCACGCCGACCAGCACGGAACCGTCCGCCTCGTCGGTCACGATGTCGCCGCACACGTCCACATAGCCGCTGCGCGACAGCACGTCCTTGCCCGCAAGGTTCAGCCGCTTGACCGGGCTGCTCTCACCGGCTCTGGTCACGGCGTACAGCAGGCCGTCGCCGTCCATGAAAAGGTCGGTATACTCCACCGGCAAAAACTGCTCCATCTGGCGGCGCTGTTCCTTGGTCATCAGCCGCTTCCACAGGCGCGTGATCGGGTCGAAGGTCACGCTGTTCGATCCGATATATCCCACGAACCGGCCGTTCTCATCCAGCTGCAGCAGACCGTTGTGGTCGTTCTTCACCAGCACATACAGGCTGCCGGAGCCGTCCACCGCCACCCGCGTGGGCAAAAACAGATATTCGTCGTCCTCGGCGATACCGGTGGGCACGACGTCGGCGATGATGCGCCGCACGCGCCGCGTTTCCAGATCCAGCACGACGATGCGCCGCGCGTTCGTGTCGCAGACGTACAGGCAGCCGTTGTCCTCGTCGACGAACAGCCCCGTCGGCCCGCTGAAGAACCCGAAGTTCCCTTCGTCGTCCTCAAAGCTGTCAACGGCCGCCGTCAGCGTCAGCGTATCGTCCAGCACATACAGCGCGTTCGCCGTGCTGTCGGTCACGTACAGCCGCCCGGCACCGTCGAACACCATGTGCTCCGGCGAGGTCAGCGGCACGCCGAGCGTCGACCGGTCGATCACCGTGCCCGGCCGGTACGGCGTGGGGCAGAGCATCGCCTCGGCCGTGCCGCTGCGCGTCGAATACGTATAGCTGTCATAGGGCACGAACACCGGCTCGGCAGCCTGCGCCGCCTGCACGGGCGTGCAGCAAAGCAGCACCGCAGACAGCGCCGCCGCGGCCGCCGGGATGAACGGGCGTATCCTCATTTTGCGTATCCCCCTTTCGTTCGGCGGATCATTCCTTCATGCCGGAGGTCGCCATCGTTTCCACGATGCGGCTCTGCGTCAGGATGAACAGCAGCAGCGGCACGATCAGCACGATCACGCTCACGGCGCTGGATACGCCGGTGCGGATCACGCCGCCCGCCGCGATCTGCGACAGCGCGTAGGGCAGCGATTTGTACTGTTCACTGTAGATGTAGGTGCTGTTCGTCCCGTTCCACAGCCCTTGGAACGAAAAGATGGCCAGCGTCAGCCACGCGGGCTTGACGTTCGGCATCACCACGCGCCAAAACGTCGTCAGATGCCCCGCCCCGTCGATCGCGGCAGACTCTAAGATCGAGTCGGGCAGCTGCTCCATGAACTGCTTCATGATGTACAGCCCCAAACTGCTGCCGAGCGCCGGCAAAATGATCGCCGCATAGGTGTCCAGCAGATGCAGCGAGGAGATCGTTTGGTAATTGACGATATCCGACACCGTAGACGCGAACATCAGCGACGTCACGATCAGCGTAAAGATCGCGTTCCCGCCCTTTAAGTGCAGCTTCGCCAGCGGGAAAGCGCACATCGAGGCGAACAGGATGTGCCCCACCGTGCCCGCGACGGACACGAAAGCGCTGTTGAACACATACCGGGACAGCGGCACCATGCTGTCGCTCATCACGGAGCCGAGCTGGCGGAAATTCTGCAGCGTCGGCGATACGACATAAAACTTCGGCGGATAGACGAACAGCTCGTTGAGCGGCTTGACCGACTGCAGAAAGATCAGCACGATCGGCAGGGCGCTGAACGCGGCGAACAGCAGCAAAAACAGCAGCATACAGGCGCTGCCCGCGCGGCTGCGGCTGAGGCGGCCGACGTTCGTGCCGAAAAACCGCTTGTGTTTTCGTTTTTTCATCAGCACCGTCCCTCCCCGGTCATTTGCCGATCCGGCCGATCGCTTTTTGGGCAAGCTTGTTCATGAGCAGGCTCATCAAAAACAGCACCGTGGCGATCGCGGAGGCATAGCCGCGCTCATAGCGGATCGTGGCGTAGTCCTGCAGATGGTGCATGACCGTGTGCGTGGCATAGTTGACCGACGGGAACCCGGTCATCACCGTGGCCACGTTCGCCGTGGTAAAGGTCGCGGTGATCGACAGCACGGCCGACAGCATCAGGTGCGGCGCCATCATCGGCAGGGTGATGTACCACAGCTCTTGGAACCGGTTCTTTATCCCGTCGATCGCCCCGGCCTCGTAATACTGGCGGTCGACGGTGTTGAACCCGGCGCGCAGCGTCAAAAACGACGTACCGAGGCTCACCCACAGCTGCACCACGATGACGACGGCCATCATATAGGTCGGGTCGGTGCGCCACTGGATCGGCTCGGTGATGAAGCCGAGGTTCAGCAAAAAGCTGTTCAGATAGCCGTAGATGTCCCCGTCGAACACGATCAGCCAGATCGTGAACACGGCGTTCGACAGCGTCGGCGCGTAAAAGATCACGGTCAGGATCGTTTTCCACGGGTTGCGGTATTCGTTGACCATCCACGCAAGGAACAGGCTCAGCAGGTATCCCACCGGCCCCACGATCAGCGAGATGAGGAACGTGTTCTGCAGCGCGGTCAAAAACACCGTGTCGCGAAAGAACAGATCGATGTAGTTGTCGAACCCCAAAAACCGCGGTGCCTCGAACACGTTATAGCTGGTGAAGCTGAGCACGAGGCTCATCACCACCGGCCAGACCGTGAACACCGCGAACACCGCCAGATACGGCAGCATCAGCAGATAACCGGTGCCGTTGCGCTTCAGATAGTGCCCGGCATCCGCCAACCGTTTCGTCATGCCTCTGCCCCCTCTTCATCCAGCCCCAGCTTGCGGCGCATGGCCGATACCTCGTCGTTGATGTTCTTCGTGTAGTCGGTCAGCGTGTCGCGCGGCAGCAGACCGTTGTTGATCACCGTCGTCGCCGCACTGATGATATAGCGCGCGGTCATATAGCCGCCGGGCGCCTCCGGCATGGCGCGGGTCATCTCCGCCTGCCGCAGGATGGCGGTCAGCTGCGCGTCCGTCCACGGCAGACGGCGCAGCGCGCCGAGGTTCGCCGTGGCATAGCGGCCGGCCGTGCCCTGGATCGTTTCCAGCTCGCTGCCGTAGGTCGTCTGTGCCTCCTCGCCGAGGAACCAGCGCAAAAACGTCCACGCCGCCTGTTCGTGCGCGCTGTTGCGGAAGATGCAGCAGCCCGTCGCCGTCCCGGACACCGTGTGATCCACCGTGCCGTCATCCTGCGCCGTGCCGGGCATCGGGGCAAAGCCCCACCGCCCGCGGATCTCCGGCGCAGACGCTTCCAGGTTCGCAAAGAACGTGTACGGCTGCAGCGTGATCGGGGTCTGCCCGGTGCGGAAGTAGCTCAGCGCGTCGATCTTCTGCAGCACCTTGTATTTCGTATACAGGTCGGTGAAGTCCTTGAAGGCGGACAGCGCTTCCTCGCTGTCCAGCGTGCTGCGCGTCAGCGCCTCGTCATACACGCTGCCGCCGCGCTGATACAGCAGCGTCGTGAAGATGTCGATCACATTGTCGGCCAAGTTCGGCAGGCCGACGGTCATGTGCTGCGTCTGCAGCCGCGGCAGCAAGGCATACAGCTGCGCCCACGTCTGCGGCACGTCCGCACCGATCTCGTCCAAAATATCCTGCCGGTAGAACAGCATATAGAACGTGTATTTGTCCGGCAGCGCATACACCGCATCGCCGTAGGTGAACTCGGTCAGCGCCTGCGCCGGGAACTGCGCGGCCAGCTCGGCAAAGCCGTCAAAGCCGGACAGATCGCTCACCGCACCGCGGTAAGCATAGTTGAGCGGCAGCGACCGTTCAAGGCCGATCGCCGCATCCGGGCCGCAGTCGGCGGCCACGGCGGGCAGCAGCACGTTGATGTCCACCAAGCGGATGTTCACACC
>JAJXDX010000122.1:5909-6621 GCA_021640185.1 Oscillospiraceae bacterium
TCACACCGATGCCGTATTTCTCGACGAATCCCGTCAGCGCCGTATGCTCCAGCGCCCGCATCTGGTCGCGGCCGGTGCCCAGCCATACCGTCACCGTTTCGCTGCCGTCCTCACCCGCGCCCGCCGTGTCATAGTCGGACAAAAACGAATTGACGAAGCTGCGCACGTCGAACCACGTGCGCCCAAAAAAGCCGGCCTCTACCCGAGGCACGGCCGAGTCCGCGGGCTGCCATTCGATCCAGTCGATCAGCAGCGGCTGCGACACGGCGGTCAGCAGCCATGCCGCCAGCGAGCTGACGTTGGTGCGGAAAAGCTCCAGCCGCGCGGGCAGCGCCTCCGTATCTTCTTCAAAGATGCGCAGCAGCACCAGCACGCGCTCCATGCTCGCATAGCCGTCGCCCTTCTCACCGGTCAGGGCAAGGCAGTCCTCCTCGCACGCGGACAGCGCCGCGGCAGCCTTTTCGATCAGGCCGGGCAGCTCCGGCAGTGCGTTCTCCAAAGCATAGTCCCGGTCGGCATCCGGATACGATCCGGTGATGCGGAACACCTTGGCATAGATCTCGTCTAACTGCTTGACCGCCTCGTCCACCTGCCCCAGCAGCGAGGACACCGCACCGACGTCGTTCTCCAGCCGCAGCGTGTGGTGCCCGGCCGAAAGGGCGAACAGATACGGCTCCCGCGCCCCGTCGGACGGGACGAAGCAGCGAAAACC
>JAJXDX010000123.1:0-2684 GCA_021640185.1 Oscillospiraceae bacterium
ATCTTGAAGAGCGGAGGAGAAATAATGGCAAAGATCGAAAGCAAGGTCCTGCAGGTGCATCCGAACGATGAGGCATCCGTCATTGCCCGTATGGAGCGGTTCGGCTGGGTGCTGAGATCCAATCAGGATGTGGTGACAAAGGATTCTCATGATGAGCTGATCGGCGATACGCTCTATTCCGTGACGGAGACCGAGCGCTATATCAAGCTGATGTTCCAGCGGGATACCGAGGACGAGCGGTATCCGCTGTATCAAAAAGGTGAGGCGCTGCACGACGAGATTCGGGAACTGGAGCGGTATGTCCAGCCCCGGAAATTCACATTTGATGTCTGGCCGGGAATGGCTAAGTGGCTGTATGCCGTGATTCTGATCGGCACCCTTCTCGTGGGAGGCTTCATCGGCGTCGCGGTGGGCGATTCGTCGGTGGCGATGCTGATCGGATGGGCGTGCGCGCTGGTGCTGGTGGTCGCCGGCATTCTAGTGTATCGTCTGCGGGTTCTCCGCCCCAAGGAGCTGGCACGGCACAACGAGCTGGAGGCCGATAAGCTGCAGAGCCGGGCGCTGCTCGAGGAAAAGCGGGCGGAGTTCGCCGCGCTGGGGCTGTAAGGATCCCTGCGGCAAAAACAGATATCTCTGCACAACAAGACCGGGCAGCGACACTTCGTCGCTGCCCGGTCACATGGCTCGTATCATCCAAAACCGCTTGGAGGATGAGCGCCGCAGCAGACAAGGCAGCATCGACCGCAAGCTGCGCCGAAAGATCGAGGAAAAGAAACAGGCGCAGGGACTCAAACAATAGCAAAAAGAGGTCGTGCATCAAATGTATGCACAACCTCTTTTTGGGGAGGGGCAGCAGATGGCGAATAAACAGACGAACGGCGCCGGCGGGATGACCGGAAAGGCCGGGAAGATCGCGATCTCGTCAGAGCTGACGTATGCGCTGGCGATCGTTCTGCTGGCGCTGGCCGTGGCGATCCTGACTGCGGCGGACATGGGGATCTCCATGATCGTGGCGCCGGCGTATCTGCTCAGCCTGAAATTGGGATCGGTCACGTTCGGGCAGGCGGAGTACATCGTTCAGGCAGTGATGTTCGTGCTGCTGTGCGTCGCGGTGCGCAGGTTCCGGCCGATCTATCTGATGTCCTTCGTGACGTGCCTGATCTACGGTGCGGTGCTGGATCTGTGGCGGAAGGTGCCCTGTTTCGATCCGGCCGTGACTGCGCCCGGCAGCATGGCGCTGTGGCTGCGGATCGTGATGTTCGTCGTCGGGATCCTGCTGACCTCGTTTTCGGTCGCGCTGTTTTTCAAAACGTATCTGTATCCGCAGGTGTACGACTTTTTCGTCAAGGCCGTTTCGCTGCGGTACGGGTTCCGGCTGCCCGTCTGCAAAACGGCCGTCGATCTGTCGCTGCTGCTGATCGCCGCCGTCATGACGTTCTGCTTTTTCGGCAAAGCGGAGGGCATCGGCTGGGGCACGCTGTTCATGGCCGTCGTCAACGGGACGGTCATCGGCTTTTTCTCCCGGCTGCTCGACCGGGCGTTCGTGTTCCGGCCGCGCTTTGCCCGGTTTTCCGCGCTGTTCGCGCTGGAAGGAGAGAAGGCCGGCTGACGCCGGAGCGAAAAGTGAAAAAGTAAAACCCTTCCCGAACGGAGTTCGGGAAGGGTTTTGGCTGCGGAACACGAATCCGTGACCGCCGACTTTGGGCGGGGGAGCAGGAGCGCCTATGTCGAGGACACAGAACGCCCAAAGCCTTCAAATGCCGACAAGTCGGCATTCATCGCGTTTCTGCTCACCGTGATCCGAAACGAACAAAACAGCCCCACCGACTGGTGAGGCTGTTTTGTTGGCTGCGGAACACGGATTCGAACCGCGACAAACAGATTCAGAGACTGTCGTGCTACCTTTACACAATTCCGCAATGTTGCCCGCTGATATTGGGAACGCATATCATTATAGCACGTTTTTTGGCATTGTCAAGTGCTTTCCCGGAGAAATCGTGAAAAAATTTCCGGGGCGGGCGGCTCCGGCGGCACCGGCGGCAGCTGCCGCCGATGCCGCCCGCCGCCGATGGCTGCCGCGCTTATTTATGCCGGGGGACGCGTAGCTGCCAGATCTTTTCGGCGTATTCGCGCACGGCGCGGTCGGACGAGAACGATCCGGCGGCGGCGATGTTCTTCCAGCCGCGGGCGGCGAAGGCCAAGGGATCGCGATAGTCGTTTTGCAGGCGCTCACGCGCCGAAAGGCAGGCGGCGAAGTCTGCCAGCACGAAATATGCGTCCGGGCGGTGCCAGTCGGCACCGTCGAGCAGCGAGGCGCGCAGCTCGGCGAATGCGCCGCTGCCGCCGTCATCCAGCGTGCCGTCGGTCAGCGCGTCCAGACAGCGCCGCAGGCGCGGGTCGCCCTCGTACAGGGCGCGGGGAGAGTAGTCCTGCGCCATGCGGCGGATATCCCCGACGCGCAGACCGAAGATATAGGCGTTCTCCTCACCGGCGGCGCGCACGATCTCGATATTCGCGCCGTCGTACGTCCCCAAGGTGACCGCGCCGTTTACCATCAGCTTCATGTTGCCGGTGCCGCTGGCCTCCGTCCCGGCGGTGGAGATCTGCACGGACACGTCGGCGGCGGCCACGATGTGCTCGGCATACGACACGTCGTAATTCGACACGAACGCCACCTGCATGAC
>JAJXDX010000123.1:2694-6573 GCA_021640185.1 Oscillospiraceae bacterium
GAGGAACACCGTGGGCGGCATAGCGGTGATGCGGCCTTCGCGCACGGAAAAGAACGTTTCCAAAATGCACAGGATGTTGAGCAACTGGCGCTTATACTCGTGCAGGCGCTTGATCTGCACGTCGAACAGCCACGACGGATCGACGGTGATGCCGTCGCGGCGCAGCATCTCCGCGGCCAAGCGGCGCTTGTTCTCCGCCTTGACCGCGAGGAACCGGCGCAGCACGTCCGGGTCGTCCGCGTCCGGGCGCAGACGGGACAGCTGCGTCAGATCCGTCAGCCAGTGCTCGTCCCCCAGACGCTCCGTGATCAGCGCGGACAGCGCCGGGTCGGCCAGAGCAACGAAGCGGCGCGGCGTGATGCCGTTGGTCACGTTGACGATGCGGCCGGGATACGCGCGCTCCCACGGAGCGAGCACGCGCTCGCGCAGGATCTGCGTGTGCAGCTCGGCCACGCCGTTGATCTTGGACGAAACGAAGCAGGCGAGATACGCCATGTGGACGGTATCGTCCTGCAAGAACAGCAGCCCGGCGCGCTCCTGCGGCGGGACGTCCGCCTTGTCGAGCTGTGCCTGCTGCACCGCCGCCATCCGGCGCACGATCCGTGCGCACGGTGCGCTGACGCGCCGCACGGCGTCGAGCGGCCATTTTTCCAGCGCCTCCGGCATAACGGTGTGGTTGGTGTAGCGAAACACGCCGCACACGACCGCCAGCGCCTGCGGATGGGAAAGGCCGTGAGCAAGCAGCAGCCGGTACAGCTCCGGTACGGCGATGACGGGGTGCGTATCGTTGAGCTGCAGCGCGACGTATTGCGGCAGCAGGCGCAGATCGTCGCCGTGCCGGCGCATGAAGCGACGCAGCATATCCTGCATGGAGGCGCTGGCCAGCAGGTATTGCTGGCGCAGGCGCAGACGGCGTCCGGCCTCGGTCGCGTCGTTGGGATACAGCACGCGGCACAGATCCGCGGCGCGCACCGCCGCGCGCGAGGCCGCGGCGTACTGCCCGCGGTCGAAGGCCGAAAGATCGAAGGGGGACAGCGGCTCCGCCTGCCACAGGCGCAGCGTGCAAACGTGCCGCCCGCCGTAGCCGATCACCGGCATATCGTACGGTACGGCGCGCACCGCGCCCTCCGGATAAGGGACGGTCACCGCCTCGTCCGCGCGGCGCACCGACCACGGGTCACCCTCGGTCAGCCATTCATCCGGCCGCTCGACCTGCGCGCTGTGCGCGAAGGACTGCGCGAACAGCCCGTGCCGGTAGCGCAGGCCGTAGCCGTCGAGCGGCAGACCCAGCGTGGCTGCGCTGTCCAGATAGCACGCCGCAAGGCGGCCGAGCCCGCCGTTGCCGAGGCCGGGGTCCGGCAGCGCGCGCAGCTCCTCCACCGACCGGCCGTGATGCGCAAGCGCATCGTCGACCGGCCGGGCAAGGCCGGTGTACCACAAATTTTTGAACGCCTGCTGTCCGACGAGGTATTCCGCCGACAGATAATAGGCGCGCCGTACCTCGGCGTGCCGGGCGCGCGAGCGCTCCCACGCCGGGGCGATGTGCGCAAGCGTCAGCTGCGCCACGGCACGCGCGAGCGCCGCCGTGTCCAGCGTATCCAATGCGCGGCCGCCCGCCGCACCGGCGAACAGCCGCAGCTGCCGTTCGATCTCCGTCATCCCGATCGCTCCTTTCTTATTTGTACCATCGACAGACAAGGACGCCGACGGTAGGCTCAGCCCTTGACCGCGCCCGCGAGCACGCCTTCCACGATATGCTTCTGCCCGGTCAGATAGAACGCCACGATCGGCACGATCGCCAGCACCAGCATGGCCATCAGTCCGCCGTAGTCCGTCGATCCGTAGGCGCCCTGCATGGACAGCTGGATCGTGACCGGGACCGTTTTTTGCCGCGTGCCGAGCACGAGGTACGGCAGCAGATAATCGTTCCAGATCCACATGGCGTTGAGGATCGCCACGGTGACCGTGACCGGGCGCATGACCGGCAGCACCACGCGGAAAAAGCACGCCGGGGGCGAGCAGCCGTCGATCACCGCCGCTTCCTCGAGCGAGCGGGGGATGTCGCGGGCGAAGCCCGTGAACAGGAACACCGACAGACCTGCCCCGAACCCGAGATACACCGGCACGATGCCGACGACGTTGTCTAGCCCCAGCCGCCCGACGACGAACGTGACGGTGAACATCACCATCTGGAACGGCACGATCATGCCGGACACCAAGACGGCGTACACGGCGCGGGTGGCGCGCGTGGACACGCGCGCCAGATACCACGCCGCCATGGAGGTACACAGCACGATCAGCACGACCGACGCGACGGTGATGAACGCCGAGCGCAGGAACGCCGCGAAGAACCCGCCGCTGGACAGTCCGGTGCGGTAGTTCTCCCACCCGACGAAGGTGGCGGTGTTCGGCAGCGCGAACGGCGTGCCGGAGATGGAGAAGCGCGACTTGAACGAGTTGATCAGCACCAGCGCCACCGGCAGCAAAAACAGCGCCGCCAGCACGCACAGTGCCGCCGTGAGCGCCGCCGTGCCCATCCGCCGCCGCGCGCGGGGCGTCATGAGCGCGCCTCCTGCCGTCCGGGCAGGGCTCCGGTGAGCTTCAGCTGCAAAAACGCCAGCCCCGCCACCAGCAGGAAGAACAGCACGCCCTTGGCCTGACCGACGCCCTGCCAGCCCGTGCGGCCGTAAAATGTGCGGTAGATGTCCAGCGCCAGCAGCTGCGTCTGCCGATCCGGCGCGCCGCCGGTGAGCGCCAAGTTCTGATCGAACAGCTTGAAGGTGTTCGTCAGCGTCAGGAACATACACATCGCCACGCTGGGCATGACCAGCGGCAGCCGGATCCGCCACAGCGCCTGTGCGGGGGACGCGCCGTCGATCGCCGCGGCCTCCAGCAGCTCGCCGGGGATGCTCTGCAGCGCGGCGATGTCGATCACCATCATATACCCGGCCAGCTGCCACACCGTCAGCAGCACCAGCCCCCAAAAGCCGTAGCGTGCGGCGTGGGTGATGTCTGCGCCCCACAGCCCCAGCACGGCGTTGATCAGCAGGTTCCAGACGTAGCCCAGCACGATGCCGCCGATCAGGTTAGGGACGAAAAAGACCGCGCGCAGGACGTTCGTGCCGCGCAGGCCGCGCGTCAGCGCCAAGGCGAGCGCCAGCGCCAGCACGTTGACCAGCACGACCGACACGGCCGAGAACAGCGCCGTGAACCACAGCGAATGCCACAGCCCCTCGTCCGCCGTGAAGGCGCGGATATAGTTATCCAGCCCGACGAAGCGGGCATCGGTCACGGTGGTGAAGCGGGTGAAGCTCAGCCCCACGCCCAGCAGGAACGGCACGGCGAACACCACCGTGAACGCCGCCACCGTCGGCAGCAGGAACAGCGCCCACCACCGCCGCAGCGATCTGTCCATCCGTATCCCCCTTTCTTGCCCGAGCGGCCGCGCGGGCTCAGCCCGCTACGGTGCAGACTGTCAACAAAGTCCGGGCGTTGCCCGACCTTTATTGCCAGTCTGTTCGAATGTATCGGAAGCATTTGCTTCCGATACATTCGTCGCCTGCGGGCGAGTGATCATATTCGAAGGGAAACCCTGACGGTTTCCCTTCAAACATCCTTTCCCTCCGAAGCGGCCGATCTTTGATCTTTTTGCGTAGGTCATGCCGCGCGGGCTCAGCCCGCTGCGGCGCTCTCTTTCTTCCAGCCGGCGATCATGTCGCGCTCCACCGCGTCCCACGTTTTGCCGCCTTGCGCGTATTTGAGCAGCGACGCGCCCAGATCTTCCTTGAAGGTCTGGCTGGCGCACACCACGAAGGCCCACGGGAAGTTCACGGTGTTATCCCGCTCCATCCAGCGCAGCACCTCGCGCGCCAGCGGATC
>JAJXDX010000124.1:0-428 GCA_021640185.1 Oscillospiraceae bacterium
TTCCAACCTTTCCTGTTCGGCAGGGTCACTGCAGCCCCTCGATAAGGGTCTGGCAGACCGCCTGTCCGTAGATGCGGGCAAGGAAGTCGTTCGGGTGATTGACGCCGTTGCCGTTCATGTCGTCATAGCGCTTCTTCGTCAGCAGGTACTGATGGATCTCGGTCATCGGCACCAGCGCCGTGCCGGAAGTATCGGACACGATGTTCTCCAGCGCGGTCTTGTACTTCGGCTGCAGGTTCGTC
Source organism: Oscillospiraceae bacterium (assembly GCA_021640185.1). Lineage (GTDB taxonomy): Bacteria > Bacillota > Clostridia > Oscillospirales > Acutalibacteraceae > UBA5905. The sequence continues at coordinate 243 of JAJXDX010000124.1, forward strand.
CAGCCGGCGCAGTCGGGGTTCGGCAGCGTCGTCGAGATCAGCAGAAACTCCGCCTTCGGATTCGTCGCCCGCACGTCTTTGATCATCGCGCGGATGTTCTGCTCGTACTGCTCCACCGAGATCGGCACGCCGGAATCGTTCATCCCGAAGGCGATCAGCACCAGATCCGGCGAGTACTTGCTCACC
>JAJXDX010000124.1:438-6548 GCA_021640185.1 Oscillospiraceae bacterium
ACCCGCTCGTGGACCTCCGCCAGGCCCCAGTTCGTTTCCTTGCCGCCGACGGCGGTGTTGACGGTCTTGATGTTCGTATAGCCGTACGCCTTTTTCAGCTTCTCCGTCACCATGTCGGGATAGATCGGCATCATCGGCGAAAGGTTATGCGTGCTGCTCGCCTCGCAGCCGGTCATGATGCTGTCGCCGTAATAGACGATGCTCACCTGCTGCTTGTTCTTCAGCTTGCCGATCGTGGTGGGCAGACGGCTGCCCGCATACGTCGGGGTCTTGCCCGTCCACTTATCGCTGTGCGTATAGGTCACGGCCAGCTGCATCACGGCGAACTGGTCACCGGAGGCATAGTTGACGTACCGGCCGGACGCGCTCGCACTGGCGATCGGTACGGACGCGGGCTGCGGCAGATAGTACTGATCGTAATTCCACGTGGCGATACGCGTGTTCGCCGTCAGCTTGATGCGGCCGTTCTCCACGGTGTAGTCGCGGCCTTCCTCGTACTTCTCGCCCAGCTCGGAATCCCACACGGCGATCACCTTGTCCGGCTTGTACAGCAACGGTGCAGACTCGATCTCCTTGGTCTTGGCGTTCGGGAAGAACATGATCGACTCGTTGTAGACCACGCTGCCCTTCCACACCGGCGACAGCCACGTGTCGACGTTGTATTTCAGGTATTCCTTCAGCCCGGACGGCGTCTCCGTCTGCCCGGCGGTCTTGCTCGTCGTCGGGGTCGACACGGGCTTCGTGTCTTTCGACACATCGCTGTTTTTGCTGCCAGTGGTCATGCTGGTCTGTCCTCCCTTGGTGTCGGTGGGCTCCGTCTGCGTGTCCGATGCGTCGGAGGACGGATCGGACGCGGTCGGCCCGATCGTCGGCTCGCTCGTATCGCTCGATGCGGACGACGGATCGCTCGTATCCGGCGCATCATGGCTGATCAGGCTGAACACCAGACCGACGATCAGCCCCACCAGCACGATCGCCAGCGCAGCCGCCGTCACGATCAGCTTATTCTTTTGGAAAAACTCTTTCACTTGCGTTCCTCTCCTGTGTCAGGTCACGACATCCCGTATTGATAAGCCATGCGGCCGTAGGGCATCGTCTTGCCGCTGATGTAGTAATCCATGATGTCCCTCGGGCTGTCGATGCCGTCCGCGGCCTTCACATACACGCCGTTCTTCGCCGCGCTGCCCAGCACGCTCAGCGGGATCTTCACCTGCATGACGTTGCCGTCCACGGTGTACTGCGCCGTACCGACGGAGGTGCCTTTGCCGTTCGCATCCAGCTTCTCCACCGAGGTCGTGCCGTTCTTCTGCGGCTTGCGGCCGATGACGAACTCGAAGCCGTTCCAGCCCTTCTTGGCGATGGTGCCGGTGCCGACGAAGATGTTCATCCAGTTCTCGGACTTGCCGTCATACTCGGTGATGGCCTTTTCGGTGCGGATGTACAGGTACAGGTCAGATCCGTCGTTGGCGGCCTTGATCTCCTGCAGATTGTTGCGGGCGGCGGCCTGCGTATAGCGCGTTTCGTCGCACAGGCCAAGGCTGTCGCGCGCCGGGGCGGCCGTACCGATGCTGCGCCATACGGTGGAAACGTCCTTCCACTGGTCGGCGCTCTTGTTGATGTCGATCGTTTTCTTCGTCCCGGCGGCCTTGCCGTCGACGCCCTTGAACTTGCGGATGTTCTGGATGGTCTGCATATAGAAGTTGTCGCCGAAACCGCCCTTCATCGGCTCGATATCGCGCGAATACTCCTCGTTGACCTCGTCACAGAGCATATACTCGCCGTCCCACATCTGCTTGGCGGAGCACCATTCGTTCCACTCGCCGATGAAGACCATGCTCGCATTGCTCTTCAGTGCCGTGTCCCACGTCGCCTGATAGAACGAGCCCTTGGCCACGTTGGCCGAAACGTTGACCTTTTTGATCGGATCGTAGCCGCGGCCCCAGTTGAGCCAGTTCTTCCGCGTCAGCGAGAAGGACATCGGCACGGCCGGGTGCGCCGCGGTGGTCACGTTGATCGTGTCGTTGTGCACCTTGGCCGGGTACGTCCACTCCATCCACGGCAGGCCGTTGTCCTTGAAGCTCTCCTGCGGCCACTGCGATTCCTTGAAGGAGAAGAACGCGCGCTCCTCGGCGGTGTAGTCCTCCGTCTTATAGGTCGAATCGTTGCGGCTGGCTGCTTCTTCCAGATCCAGCTCCACCGTGCTGTACGCCGCGATCAGCGGCTTGCCGTTGTAGTAATACCACGCATCCTTGTACAGGCCCTTCTTATACAGGTTCTTGTACAAAAACTTCACCGTTTCGATGGAATGCGAGTGGGTCATGAACATGACCTCCGGCACATCCCAGCCCTGCTTTTTCAGGTCGATCACCGCGCGCATGAACACGCCGAAGCTGTTCGTGCTCTTGGTAAAGTCGGCATACCAGTCGTTCAGCGTGTTCGTCACGTCAAAGCAGATATAGTCGACGTTCGCCATCGCCAGCATCTGCAGCTGACGGTACACCACCCACGTGTCCAGCTGATTGTAGTAGCCCCAGATCGGCTCGGCCCACCAGTGCGGCTGCCACACCGGGCTGATCTCGGGATCGTAGGACTTCGGATCGGTCAGCAGCTTCAGGCCGTTCTCCATGGCCAAGATCTTCGTGCAGTCGTAGTTGCCTGCGGCATATTCGCCGCTGAACCCGCCCGCGAAGAACATCCCCACCTGCTTGCCGTTCTGCTTCGACATCGTCGAGAACGTCCGCCCGAGGGCATCGACGCCGACGAGGCTGTTCATGTCATAGCCGTTTTTGGAGCTGTCTGCCTTATAGATGGTATTGCCGATCTTGTTCATCGTTTTCGACAGCGACGTCGGCTGCGAGGACGTGCTGCTGTTCGACTGCCCGCGCGTCGTCGACGTGGTGCCGTCGGTGCCGGAGGTCACGTCGCCGTCGGAGCTGTCCGGCACGGACGGCTCGTCCGGATCCGTCGGCTCCGGCAGATCGGATGCTCCGCTGCTCGTCGGATCGGATGTCGGCAGCTGCGGTCCACTCATCATCGGTACACACACCGCCACGACGATGATGCACAGCGCCACCGTCCCGGCGATGATCCCGGTATAGAGCTTGTTGTTGAGTATTAGGTTTTTGATCTTTTCCAGCATAGCGTGACCTCCACAGGAATATTCCCTGCCGCTCCGCCCCGCCCTTGCGGACGGGGCGGAGCGGCATGATCGGTGTGGGCGGATCTTGCGTTAGGCGTTGTTCTTGCGGCGGGTGACCATGACGGTGACACCGCAGATCGCGGTCAGCACCAGCACGGCGGCCGAAACACCGGCCACGCCGGTCTTCGGCGTATCATCGGTCTTGCCGTCGTCGGTCTTACCGTCGTCCTGTTTGCCGTCGTCGTCTTTCTTGCCGTCGTCCGGCTGATCGTCGGTCAGGCGGACCCAGTCGCCGCTCTCGACGGTGTACTCGAAGGCCCACTCCTCCTCCAGCGTCTTCTTGCTGGTGATCGGGAAGTCCTTATCGAGGAGGATCAGCTGATCGCTGGTGGAGACCAGCGCGCCGCTGTTGGCCATCGTCACATCGCACTTGACCAGCAGCGCCTTGCCGCCGTCCACCAGCTCCAGCGTCACGGCGTGCGGAACGCCGGTGCCGGGGTTGTTCTGCTCGTACAGGGCAGCCACGGTCGCCGAGTTGAGGGTGATATGCTTGCCGTACTTCGCGATCAGCGCCGCCTCGGACACATCGTCGGTGTACAGCTTGTGCGAGAACACGATCTTCACCTGGCTCAGCCAGCTCTGGCCGGCCACCGGATCGGTGATGCCGGGGACGCCGTCCGCATTGGTGATGAAGACGGTGACTTTTTCGCCGGTCATGTCGGGCTCGTCGCCGCTGTTCTCGACCGTCCAGCTCCACGTTCCGCCGGAGAAGGCGGCACGCAGCGTGTAATCGGTCACTTCGTTGTCCTTACCGTAGGCGATGCCTTCCAGCAGCGTGACCGAGCAGTCGGCCTGGCCGCCGTTGGTCTGCCACTTGCTCTTGTCCTCGGTCAGGTTGCCGGTACCGTCGTCCCGCGTGTACAGCCACGGGCCGCTGATCTTGTCCCAGCGGTACAGCAGCAGCAGCTCGCACTTGTCGTCGCTGAGGGTCGCTTTGACGAAATCGCCGTTGCCGTCCATGTTGCGGGAGGATTCGGACAGCGCCGCATCCACGGCCTTCGCGCCGATCTTCATCTTGTCGCCCATCAGCTTGAGCAGCGTATCGCCGTCCTTGTACATCAGCGGACGGTTGAACTTGATGCGCACGCCGGAGTAGTAGCCGCCGTTTTCAAGGTAATAGCCGCCAAGGTTCGCCGGCAGGAACGGCGTGGTATACTCTTTACCGTCGACCGTCACGGTGATCGGCAGCATCTCCATCGTCAGCTTCTGTCCGACATTCGGATCCTGCACGGCGTCGCGGTCGAAGGTGTTGTCCACATCGCCGGGATCGACGGCCGTCCAATCCTTCGCGTCGAAATCGGGCTTGAGCGAGCCGCCTGCGTCGCTCACGGTCCAAACACCGCGCTCGCCGCTCTTGTGCTTCGCCATCGTCAGGGTGATGTTACGGTCGAGCACCGTGCCGTCCGCAAACGGGAAACCGGCCAGCAGCTCGATGGTGTTGTCCTGGTTCTCGGAGAAGAACACGACCCGGCCGCTCGGCAGCGAGGGGTCGATCGCGTTGGCCATGTCGCAGTTGCTCGTCTGGATCTGCAGCAGATTGTCATTGGCGAAGGCCTTGATCGACTCGATCTGGTACGTCGGGTTTTTGTAAGCCATACCGGTCTTCAGCAGCACGCCGTTGACCTTGATAAAATCGCCGTAGTTCGCGGACACGTCGCCGCTCTTCAGCACCTTGCCGAAGAACAGGTCGGCAACGCCGTAGCTGCCGGACTGATCGCGGGCAACGCCGGTGACCAGATCGTCGGTCGTCGCCGCCGGACGGTCGTCGGGCTTCGGCTCCGGATCCGGCTCGGTCGACGGCTTCAGCCCGTCGCCGGTCGCAGTCCACGTCGTGTTGTCACCGGTTTTGGTCGAAAGGACGATATCCGCTTCCAGCGCCTTATCGCCCGCAAACGGGAAGCCGGCCAGCAGCTCGATCTTGTTGTCCTGACCGTCTCTCGTCCCGACCGTCATGCTGTTGTTCGGGCTGTTCGGCACATTGCCGACCCAAGAGTAATCGTCCGTCAGCAGCACCATCTCGTTCGCCGCAGCACCCGCTTCAAGTTTAGCGGAAGACCCAGCGTAGTTCTGATAGCCGAACGCATCCTTGAGCAGTGCCCCGTTGACCTTCACGTAATCGCCGTACACGTCGTTCAGGGTCTTGCCTTCCGGAACGGCGGCAATATTCTGATCGAACTTCAGCGTCAGGCGGAAATAGTGGTCGTCATGTTTACCGTCGCTCGTCGCATCGACGGAAGCCTTCACCGGCGTCGCCGTCGAGCCACCGGCATTCAGTCCATCGCCGCTGGCAGTCCACGTCTTGTTGTCGCCGTTTTTCGTGGAAAACGTGATGTCTGCATCAAGGGTCTTGTTGCCGGCGAACGGGAAATCCTTCAGGATCTCGATCGTATTGTCCTGCCAGCTATAGATACCGATCGCTTTATGCGGAAGCGAGGAGTCGATCGCGTCCACATAGTCGCAGTTGCTCGTCTTGATCACGAGCGTGTTCCCTTCCACAGACACCATCGCCGCCCAGATGCCGTTCCCAGCATACTTGGAGGCTTTGGTCAAAGTCACACCGTTGATCTTGACATATTCGCCATACAGTTCCTCGAGCGTCTTGCCCTCCGGAGCCGCGGCAGGCGTTTCGTCAAAAGTGATCGCCGTGACGAGATACGAACCGTCGACGGGTCTGGTTTCCACGGAAGCCTTGACCTTCACTCCCGTCCCTTCGGCGAACACCGAAACGCTCAGCGTCACTGTCATCAGCATCACGATGCTGAGCACAGCGGCAAGGACACGCTTGTACCTGTTGTTCATTATGTATTCCTCCTTCTGGTTCTTGACCTTGGTAATTGCCTGATCGGGCATTTTGCACGATATCATTTGACACATTACCCGATTTCAACTCTATTGTAGCAATCTATTTTAG
>JAJXDX010000125.1 GCA_021640185.1 Oscillospiraceae bacterium
GACTGGGATCGGAAATGTTTCACGTGAAACAAGATGGGGGTTTACAGATCGGACGGATCGTGATAGACTGATGTCATCGTGGTCTGAGGGATAGGGGGAACGGTTCGATGGGCGAACAGGTGTTGTGGATCTGCACGATGATCGGCTCGATCTCGTGCGGGGTATCCGGTGCGCTGATGGCGGTCGACAAAGGGTTGGACCTGCTCGGCGTTGTCATTTTGGGCTGTGTGACGGCCGCCGGCGGCGGTATGCTGCGCGATGTGCTGCTGGGGATTACGCCGCCAGCCGTTTTTTCGCAAAGCGAGTTCGTTTTAGCGGCGGCGGCCGCGTCGTTGTGCGTGTTTTTCATCGCCTACTGGCTGTATGCGCGTATCCAGCGCAGCCGCCCGCGGGTGGATAAGATCATCAACCTGTTCGATGCGATCGGCCTTGGCGCGTTCGCTGTCGTCGGCGAGCGCACGGCGATCATGGCGGGCTACACCGCGGCCGACGACCGGTTCCTTGTGATCTTCCTTGGGCTGACGACCGCCGTCGGCGGCGGTATGCTGCGCGATATGCTGTGCGGGCAGATCCCGTTCGTCCTGCGCAAGCGGATCTATGTGTTCGCGGCGTTGGCAGGCGCGTTGCTGTACCTGTTTTTGCGTGACTGGAACGAGGTCGCCGCCACCGGGATCGGTATCGGCGCGGTCGTGCTGGTGCGCCTGCTTGCGTCGCATTTCCGGTGGTCGCTGCCGCGCGTCCATCGTCCGGAGGACGATGCCGCGCCGGAGCTGCCCTCGCGGGCGGAAAAGGACGCAAAAAACTGACCGGCGGCCCGTTCGGGGGTGTACAAACCGTTCCGGATGTGGTATAATCGTCTTGTTGCCGCGTCAGATGCGCCGAACGCGCGCCGGATAGCGGAAATGAGGAAAAGAAAGCGGAGAGGATCAGTATGGCCAAGATCATTGCAGTCGTCACGCAAAAAGGCGGCGTCGGCAAAACGACCACGGCGGTCAACCTTGCCTCGATCATCGGGGAGATGGGGCACAGCGTGCTGTTGGTGGACATCGACCCGCAAGGCAACGCGACCAGCGGCGTGGGACTGGATAAGCGCAAGGTGAAGCTGTCGACCTACGATCTGCTGTGCGGGACGGAAGGCGCGGAGAACGCCGCCGTCAAAACGGCGTTCCCCGGCCTGTCGATCGTGCCGTCCGGCGCGGTGCTGGCCGGTGCGGAGATCGAGATGGTGGAGCTTGCCCACCGCGAGAGCCGACTGAAAGCCGCCCTTGCGCCGTTTCGCGAGCGGTATGAATACATCTTCATCGACTGCCCGCCCGCACTGGGGCTGCTGACGCTCAATGCTTTGGTGGCGGCGGACACGTTTTTGATCCCCGCACAGCCGGAATATTACGCGCTGGAGGGCCTGTCGCAGCTGATTGCGACGGTGCGGCAGGTCAAGCGGCTGTACAATCCGTCGCTGGAGTTGGAGGGCGTGCTGTTCACGATGTACGACGGGCGCACGAACCTGACGCAGCAGGTGGTGGCCGAGGTCAAGCGATTTTTCCCGCGCAAGGTGTACGCGACGGTCGTGCCGCGTTCCGTGCGCTTGGCGGAAGCGCCCAGCTACGGCCGGCCGATCAACTATTACGATAAAGTCTCCAAGGGCGGGCGCGCCTATCAGGCGCTGGCCGAGGAGCTGCTGTCCCATCAATAAGCCCGCGGGCGGAAGGAGAACACACGATGGCAATGAAAAAAGGCGGACTGGGCAAGGGCCTCGATGCCTTGTTCAGCGAAAATACGCTGGAGGGAGAGGCACGCACGGTGTCGCTGCCGATCGGCGAGGTCGTGCCCAACCGGGATCAGCCGCGCAAGCGGTTCGACGAGGAAGCGCTGGCGGAGCTGGCGGCCTCGGTGGCGCAGCACGGCGTGCTGCAGCCGCTGCTGGTGCGCCCGATGCCGGACGGCACTTATCAGCTGGTGGCGGGTGAGCGCCGCTGGCGCGCCTCGCAGATGGCGGGGTTGACCGAAGTCCCGGTCGTGATCCGCGATATGGACGACAAAGAGGCGGCGGAACTGGCGCTGATCGAGAACCTGCAGCGCGAGGATCTTGATCCGATGGAAGAAGCGCTGGGTTACCGCACGCTGATCGAGGGCTACGGCATGACGCAGGAACAGGCGGCAGAGGTCGTGAACAAATCGCGCCCCGCGGTCGCGAACGCGCTGCGGCTTTTACATCTGCCGCAGCCGGTGGCGGAGATGGTATCCGCCGGTCAGCTTTCCGCCGGGCACGCCCGTGCGGTGCTGGCCTTTGCCGACGAGCAGGCGCAGATCGAGGCAGCCAAGGCCGCCGTGGCGCGGGAGCTGACCGTCCGTCAGCTGGAAAAGCTGGCCAAAGCGGCGAAGGCGGCCGACAAGCCTGTCAAGGAGAAGCCTGTCGTGCGGCGGGATACGCTGTACGACGAGGTGGAGCTGTCGCTGCGCGAGGAGCTTGGACGGCAGGTGCGTGTGACCGTCGGCCCGAAGGGCGGCACGCTGCAGGTGGAGTTTTTTGATCTGGACGACCTTAAATCGCTGGCCAGACGGCTGGGCGAACTGTAAAGACCGACGGAGCGATGCCGGAGCGACCGATGCCGGTCGATCCGGCATCGGGCTTTCCCCGGCCGATAAGGAGAAAACGATGGGTACCGTACAGGATGAGCATATTTTTCCGCTGCGCGTGGCATCCTATGACGTCGGCGAGGACGACCGCCTGCGGCTGTCCGCCGTGCTGCGCTATCAGCAGGAGGCCGCGGAGCGGCATCTCGAACCGGCCGGCCTGGGCTGGGACGGGCAGATCGCACGGGGCTTCGCCTTTGTGCTGACGCGTTGGCACGCGCTGTTTCTGCGCCTGCCCGCGATGGGCGAGCAGACGGCGGTGACTACTTGGCACCGCGAGCGGCGCGGTGCGCGGTTCTACCGCTGCCACGTCTGGCATGATGCGTCTGGGCAGGAGATGATCCGCAGCGTGACGGAATACGCGCTGGTGTCGGTCACCGACCACCGGCTGCTGCGCGGCGACGAATTTGACGAGTTGGGGATCCTGCCGCATCCGGAGCGCCGCATCGATCTGGCCGATCCCGGCCGGCTGCGTCTGCCGCCGCTGGATCCGGCGGGCGAATACACCGTGCGCCGCAGCGACCTTGACCGCAACGGCCACATGAACAACACCCGCTATGCCGACCTGTGCACCGATCTGCTGCCCGACGGCCTGCCGCCGGTGCGCGAGATCTGGCTGCACTTCGCGGGCGAAACGCGCCGCGGCGACCGGATCGTGCTGGAACGCGCGACGGGGGAGGACGGCTTCTTCGCCCGCGGGGCCACCGCGCACGGCGAAGCGTTCGAGGCGCGGCTGCTGACCGGGGCGGAGGACGCCGATGGAATTCGCTGAAGCGGTCCGATTCGTCCAAAGCGGGCAGGCGGACGCCGTCCGCGCGGGCACGATCGGCATCCTTAGCGAAAAGACCGTGCACGCCGCGCTGAAATGGTGGCTCGACGACGACCCCGCACATCACGAGATCTTGCTGCCGGAAGGCAGCGTGGCCGACATCTTCGACGGGCGTCAGATCACCGAGATCCAGACCGCCTCGTTCTCCGCCCTGCGCCACAAATTGCAGCGGCTGCTGGCTGCCGGGTATCCGGTCACGGTCGTGCATCCGCTGGTCCGCCGCAAGCAGATCGTGTGGATCGACCCGGCGACGGGGGAGAGCAGCTCGCCGCGCCGCTCGCCGCGCGTCGGCTCGTTCACCGACGCGGGCGCGCAGCTGATCTATATCTTACCTTGTCTGACGCATCCCGGTCTGACCGTTCGTCTGGTGCTGCTGGATGTGGAAGAACTGCGCCTGGCCGACGGCTGGGGGCGGGACGGCAAGCGCGGCTCACACCGCGCGGAGCGCGCCCCGCAGGCTCTCGTCGGCGAGATGACCCTGCGCGCCCCGGCGGACTATGCCGCGCTCGTCCCGGAAAAGCTGGGCGAGAGCTTCACGTCCGCCGAGTTCGGGCGGGCGGCGCATATGCAGGGACGCAAGCTCAGCGGCACGCTGAAGGTGCTGCTCTCGCTGGGCGCGCTGACCAAAAGCCGAGAGGAGGGAGAAAAAACCTATCGCTATTCCCGCACGTAGGCGGACGCAAATGACCAAGGTCGGCACAGAGTGTGTGCCAATGTCCGCATGACGGACGGTCAGTTCGAGACCTTCCTGACCTAAAACAAAACTAAAGGAGCAAAACAGAATGAAAACACGTTGGATACGCGAAACGGTGATCGCGGCGCTGATCGCCGCGATGTATACGGCATTGACCGTGGCGGTCGCGCCGCTGTCATACGGCTTGGTGCAGTGCCGGGTGTCGGAGGCGCTGACCGTTTTGGCCGCCTTCACGCCTGCGGCGGTGCCGGGGCTGACGGTCGGATGCTTTTTGTCTAACCTGATCGGGCTGAGCACGGGCGCGAACATCGCCGGTGCGCTCGATCTCTTGCTGGGGCCGCTGGCCACCGGTCTGGCGGCGCTGCTGTCTTACCGGCTGCGGCGGTATCGCCGCGGCGGCGTGCCGTGGCTGTCCACGCTGCCGCCGATCTTGCTCAATGCGCTGATCGTGGGCACGGAGCTGGCCTTCACCTCGCCGGTGTTCACTTGGCAGGTGCTGCTGACGCAGATCGCGCTCGTCGGCGCGGGACAGCTGGCCGCCTGCCTGATCGGCGGCGCATTGCTGGCCAAAGCGATCACCGGCACGGGGCTGGAACGTCTGATATTCAACGAATGATCATATTCGTCAATAATTATACCGAAAGTAAATAGCGAGGTGGGACGATGAACGAAAAAAAACGCAGCCGCGGCAGGCTTTGGCAGGATCTGAAGATCCTGCTGATGCTGGTGCTGATCGCGGTGGTGGGGATAGGGATCACGTTGCTGCGCGGCGGGCGCGCCGTCGGGCAGGCCGACGGCCTGCACATCGTCACCACGGTGCGGCCGCTGTACGCCGCCGCGCTGCAGTTGACCGACGGCGTGCCGGACGTGCGGGTAGAGAACCTGACCGGCTCGTCGACCGGCTGCCTGCACGACTATCAGCTGTCCCCGGCCAACCGCCTGTCGCTGGCGCGGGCGGATCTGGTGGTGCTCAACGGTGCGGGCGCGGAAGGCTTTTTGGACGAGGTGCTGCCGCAGCTGGATGCATCGGTCGCGGACACGAGCGCGGGGATCGACCTGCTGGCCGGTCACGAACACGACCATGAGCACGACCACGAAGAGGAGCACGACCACGAGGACGACCACGCCGTCAACGAGCACATCTGGGTCAGCCCGACGCGCTACGCGGCGCAGGTGCGCACGCTGACCGCGGCGCTGCAGGCGGCCGATCCCGCGCATGCGGCGCAGTATGCGCAAAACGCGGCACGCTATCTGACGCAGATCCAAGCGACCGAGGAGCGGATGCAGGCGCTGCGGCAGCGGCTGCAGGGGCGGCGGTGCGTGCTGTTCCACGATTCCTTGGCCTATCTGGCGGACGAGCTGTCGCTGCAGGTGGCGGCGGTGCTGCCGGTGGGCGAGGACAGCGGCGTTTCGGCCGGGGAGCTGGCCGAGGCGGAGCGCATCGCGCGCGACGACCCGGCCGTTTTGCTGATCTATGACGATCAGTATACCACGCGCTTCGGCAGCGTCGACCGGCAGGTGTCGGCCGACCGGGTGCTGGCGCTGGACACGGCGGTGAAGGGCGAAGGCCGCGCCGACGACTGGCTGCAGGCGATGGAGCGCACGCTCTCGCGTTTAGAAAACATCGGGGAGGGATGAGCATGGATACGAACGATCGCACGGCGCAGCCCGGCCGCTGCGGCCTGCACTGCCTAAAGATCGAGCACATCACGGTGCGCGCCGGGCAGGCGGTGCTGGTGGATGATGTGAGCCTGCACGCCCACTGCGGCGAGATCACGGCCGTGATCGGCCGCAACGGCGCGGGCAAAAGCACGCTGTTCAAGGCGATCCTCGGCGATCTGCCGCACACGGGCGACGTGGTGTTCAGCGGACACGACGGCGTGCCCACGCGCGTGCGGCCGCGGATCGGCTACGTGCCGCAAAGCCTGAATATCGACCGCAGTTCGCCCGCGACGGTGCTGGACATGGCGGTGGAGCTGACCTGCCGCTATCCGGCGTTTTTGCCGATCCCGGCGCGCCTGCGGGAAGAGCTGCGCGCGCATTTCGCGCGCTTTTCCGCCGACAGGCTGCTCGACCGCCCGGTCGGACGGCTGTCCGGCGGCGAGCTGCAGCGCGTGCTGCTGGCGATCGCCACGCGGCCGCATCCGGATATGCTCGTCTTGGACGAGCCGGTGTCCGGCGTCGACCGTGAGGGTCTGGCGGATTTTTCGCGCGGCTGGCGCAGCTGCGGCGGGACGATGTGGTGATCGTGCTCATCTCGCACGATCTAGAATGCGTCCGGCAGCTCGCCGACCGCGCCGTCGTG
>JAJXDX010000126.1 GCA_021640185.1 Oscillospiraceae bacterium
CCCAGATGATGCACACGCTCATCAGCAGCGCGATCGTAGCAAAGCCGGAGGCCGTCATCTCGGACGCGGACAGGCCGCTCATGCCCACCTGCTCGGCCGCGGCCTGCGCCACCTGCGTTTCATAATGCAGCGCCCCGATCACCGACAGCCGCAGCCACGGCCACGGGATGCCGAGGCTGCCGGACAGAGCGATGACACCCAGCAGGATGCCGACGCTCGGCAGCACGGAGAACGTCGCGCTGGATACGATCACCTGCTTCATCTTGCCTGTGTCCATGCCCAGCGCCTTGCCCGCGCGGTATGCGCGCACAAGGAACACCACGCACACCAGCGCCACCACGGCGATCAGCCCGCCGCAAATCAGATACATCGGTGCGCTGTTGAGTTTTTCGGTCATATTCATCATTTCCTTTCTTTCGCCATGCCGCGCAGGAAGAACGATCCCTCCGCCAGCTCGTTTTTCCGCAGCAGGTACAGCCTTCCGCGGATCTGCAGCACGATCAGGCCCTCGACGGCCCGGCTTTTTTGGATGTCGGTGGGCGTCACCCGCACCTGCAGCACGGTGTTTTCATTGCACACCCAGATCACCGCATAGCCGCCAAACACCGTGTAGTCATACACGCTGGCCGCCACGTGCGGGATGCCCTCCGCATTCGCCTTTTTCGTTAGACGGAACGACTTGATGTAACCGGCCAGCCCCATCAGCAGCATCCCGGTACCCAGCCCGCAGATGCCGTCGCTGTCCTGCAGCGCACCGCCCAGCACGATCACGGCGCCCAGAATGATCATCAAGATCATCCGCCGCACAAGCGAGGATACGGTGGCATTCGCCACCCGCCTCGCCTCCTCGGCGGAAAACCGGAAGGTGTAGTGCTCGCGCGGCTCGTCCGCGATGTCGGCGAACAGGTCTTTCCTCAGTTCTGCCATGACGGCTGCCCCTCCTTCTCCTCGCCCGCAGTTTTGTTTTTCATCCTATCCCCCACTTTTCTCCCCATTCGTCCGCGTCAACTGCGGATAGTTCGATGATACCACCTTTTTATCGGTTTGGCAATGCTTTTCGCCGTTTTTCGGCTAAGCCAAAGCAAAAGATCCGCCGCCCCTGCTCATGCAGGGCCGGCGGATCTTTTTTTGGGCGATGCTCTGTCAGAAACAGATCGCCTTATTTCATTCGCTGTCCTCGTCTGCACGGCCGCGCCGGCGGCACATCGCTGCGGCCGCGCCGCAAAGCAGTACAGCCATGGCAGCTGCTCCCGCTCCGGTACTCGTTGCTCCGGTCTTGGGAGCGTCATCAGAACGGTCGGATCTGGGCTCATCGGGCTTCGACGCGTCCGGGTCCCCGCTCGGCACAGGGGCGACCGGAAGCGCCGGGTCGACCGGATCTGCCGGGTCGCCGGCCCCACCGGATCCGCCGATCTTGGGGATCGAGGCGACCGACCGCTGTCTGCCGCAGCGGCTGCATTCCTCATGCTTTCGGCCTTCCTCTGCGGCGGTCGGTTCCCGGTCGACGACCCAGCGATAGTCATGCCCCATGGACGGGATCAACGTATCGGCATCCTTCAACAATTCCTTGCCGGCCGCATCGGCATATCCCTTACCGCAGCGGCTGCAACGGTAGTGGCCGGTCCGGCCGGCCGCCGTACAGGTGGCCGCTTTTTCGATCCACTCCATTTTGTGCTGATGCGCAAAAGCGGGATCATAGCTGCCGGTGCGTTCCAGTTCGGCCTCATCCAACCACACCGTTTCCCCGTCTGCCGTATTGCGGATGCCGATCCGGTACAGGCCCTTACTGCGCGCACCGAACACCAGCTCACGCTGTGTGAGCGTGTCGGCAGAATCGATCGGCATCTCCCCCAGCAGTTGACCGCTGGCAGCATCCTCGGCAAACAGCATGGCTCCTTCGGCGACGTTTTTCACCAACAGACGGAAACGGTATGTTCCCGCCGTCAGCGTCAGCCCCTGCCACAGGCTGCCGCTGCCGCGGATGAATGCACTGTAGCCGCGCTGAGGATCTGTTTCGGCCGTACCGATATCGCCGTCGCCCGACCAATAGGAAAGGCCGGTCACGTGATCCTTCTGCACGGGATATCTCACGACTTTGTCAAAGGTCGCATTTTCGAACGCTGCGGAGGAATCCAGCCCAAGATCATTGACGAAGTTCGTGATGTTCTGCCATCCGTTGAAATAGAAGCCGGACTTGCAGATAACGTTTTTCAGCGTCACGTCACGGATCGGCGAATGATCGGACTCGGCATCATTATTATCGTATGTCCCGTCAAAATAGTTGCTGTCGCCAAAGAACGGGTTATCCCACCATCCACCGACCGATGACCAGTTGCCGTTGAGTATCGTATCCTCCAGCGTGATATTGCGGATCTCTGCCATCGACTGGTCGGCATAGTCCGAGGCCCACGGGATGAACGTCAGCCCGTGTCCGCCGCTATAGCAGCCGTTGCGGATCACGAAATGATCCATGCTCCGCTCCGGCTTCGTTCCCTTGCTGCGCCACGTAGATACATCGTCTCGCGGATCATTCGTCGCTACACAGATACCCAAAGCGTCATCGTTCGTATACACGGCACAGCGATCCATGACCACATCGTGGACGGCACTGGAAAAATCGAAGCCATCGCCGTTGATGCAGTTGACCTCGCCAAGGTCAACATTGCCGAAGAACAGACGCGAGGCCTCGCGGATGTAGAAATGCCAGAAATTTGCCCGCCGCACGGACAGATCGCGGATCTCGACGTTTTCGCAGCCATAGATCGCGATCGGCACCATATGGATCGTCTGTTCACAGCCGATCTGGAAAGGATCGGCCCCATTGCCGTAAACGCCATCCTTCGTGATGCCGTCGCTGTCGGCACACTCGGTGCCGATATCGGCCATGCGCACCGTCCCTCCGCCCGTGATCTTGACGTTCTTCACACCGTTCAAAAACAGCAGCGGGTAGTTCATCAGGGCAGAACTGCCCCAAGCGATATATTTGTCCCCCATGTTGTGGTGTCCCAGATATACCGGATAGTCATATTCCTCCGCATCCGGTGACTGCCACAGCACCGCACCGTGCTCCAACCGCAGTTCCACATCATCCTTCAGCCGCAGATGGGTGATCACGTAGCGCACACCGTAGGCCTCATCCGTCCCCGGCACGAGCACCGTACCGCCTCCGGCGGCACTGACTTCATCGATCGCCGCCTGGATCGCATCGGTATCGTTCGTGAAACCGTCGCCCTTCGCTCCGCGGTCCGTTACCCGCACCACACGGTCGGGCAGCGTGAAGGCATAGGGGTCGTCCGCATAGTCGTCCCAGTTCTCCACCCGGAACTGCGGAGCGATCTTCACCCCGTCGGTCTCCGCTAAGAAGAACGATGACAGATGCGTTAGGTCCCCGTTTTTCAAAGCAAAACGCGCCGTAAAGCTGCCGTCCGTCTGCACCTCGGCCTCGGCAAGCGGCACATTGTTCCTTGCCTTGACATAGTCCAGTTCTTCGAACTGGTTCTCGACCTCACTTTGCCAGATCTTCACCGTGCGTCCGCGATAGGCCTTATCGACACGCCCCGCGACCGTGACGGATCCGTCGGCCGCCAGACAGGACGTCACCTCTCCGGCGTAAGCATAGTACGGCATTTCCCGCTCGAAACGGATGCCGTCGATACGGACCGTTCCCTCAGCCGCGCCGATCGGTTCGATCGCAAATCCGCGCAGATATCCGGTCGCACCCTTGCTCTGAGATAAGTTGAAATATACCGTCCGCGCATCTGCGTACGGCTCCACCGGGAAGATGACGCTCTTTCGCTCATCATACGTCCCGTCATGAAGGACACCCGCATCGCCGTTGCGGCCGTGTCGTTCGTCAGCCTCACCACCAAAGTATTGCGCACGTCCAGCAGTGCAGAATACGCCGTGCCGCGCATAGCGGCGATCGTCGGCGAGATCAGCCGGGCGCCTTCGCCTGTCAGTTCCATCACCAACGCATCATCAAAGCGCAGCTGCGCCTGTTCCGCCTTGAAGGCCGCCACACTGCGTGCCGTGCGGAAACGGAAGTCCACATACCGGTCATAAGCCCCGCTGACGTCGGCATGCGTCAGTTCGATATCCCGCACGCTGAAATGGATGTTCGTTCCATAAATGTACAGCCGCCCGCCATCAAAGCTTTTGCCCTCTTCGGGATATCCGCAGCACAATAGCGTCTCGTCGTTGCCGCTCAGCAGATAGATGGCCAAGAACCGCTCGTCGAACACGATCTTGATCCGCCGCCATTCACCAAGTGGGCTTTCATGTCCGATCCCGCCGACGGATATACCGTTCTCATCGATCCCGGCCGACTTTTCGCCCGCATCGATCGTAAAGCGGTACGCATCACCGTTCGGCAGACGGTAAGCTACCCGCATCGGCGCAGTGGTCCACATCGTGCGGTTCAGCCGCAGGTCAAAGATCATCGCGTTTTTGCCGTCCGCCGCGCGCAACGGACGTTTCAGCGCCATCTCGGTATTTTCTGTCGCGTTGCGCGTATAGACCTTTCTGCCGTCTTCCTCGGTCGTTTCCCAACCGGATGTCGGCACGCTCCACTGTTCTCCATCGACCAGTTCGTCTGCATCGACCTTCTCCGCCGCCGTGTTTTTTACGCCGAACACGATATTGCGTCCATATACATACAGCCGTCCGTCGGAAAAGACCTGTCCGGTCGGCGCGGCACTGCACAGCAGCACCGCCTTGCCGCTCCCGTCGACCGTGTACAACGCCAACAGCGCTTTATCGAACACGGCACGGTATCTCTGCCAGCCGCTGCCGCAGTCGAACGCTGTCTCTGCCACGGTCTGTCCGTTCTCGGCGATCCGTGCCTTCTTCTCATCGGAAAAGATCTGGAACGTGTATTTGCCGCCGCCCGGCAGACGGTACTCGAAATTCGCCTGCGCATCCGACCACGCCGCTTTGTCCACCCGCAGATCGAACGTCAGCGCATTGGCCGTGTCCGGCGAATAGACCGCCTTCGAGGACAGCTCCGTGCCATCCGTCGCATCGCGGGTATAGACCGTTTCGCCGTCCGCTGTGTTTACCTGCCAGCCCGTCGACGGCACGTTCCACATCTCATCATCACTGCCAAAGTCGACCTTCTCCGCCGCCGTGTTTTTTACGCCGAACACGATATTGCGTCCATATACATACAGCCGTCCGTCGGAAAAGACCTGTCCGGTCGGCGCGGCACTGCACAGCAGCACCGCCTTGCCGCTCCCGTCGACCGTGTACAACGCCAACAGCGCTTTATCGAACACGGCACGGTATCTCTGCCAGCCGCTGCCGCAGTCGAACGCTGTCTCTGCCACGGTCTGTCCGTTCTCGGCGATCCGTGCCTTCTTCTCATCGGAAAAGATCTGGAACGTGTATTTGCCGCCGCCCGGCAGACGGTACTCGAAATTCGCCTGCGCATCCGACCACGCCGCTTTGTCCACCCGCAGATCGAACGTCAGCGCATTGGCCGTGTCCGGCGAATAGACCGCCTTCGAGGACAGCTCCGTGCCATCCGTCGCATCGCGGGTATAGACCGTTTCGCCGTCCGCTGTGTTTACCTGCCAGCCCGTCGACGGCACGTTCCACATCCCGTCCGCTGCGCGAGATTGCGAAACGTTCAACCCGCTCACCGTGCCGGTAGTAGCATAAGACACGACCTTCACGCTGTCGAACCTGTCCTCGCCAAAGCTGTCCGACGCGGCATAGACTTCATTATCATCGACCGTGAAACGTACATGGCCTTCATAAAAGACGACTTTCAGCCGAATATCCTGCCCCCGGCCGTCCCCGTCATACTGTCCAGGGAACGTTTCACGCATATCCACACGCCTCTGTATCCCGTCAAAGCCGTTTTTCAGCACGAACGCGACCAGCGGCCCGCCGCTCGCCGGATTCGTACACAGGATAAAATTATACGCCGTCTCGCCACATCCAAGGCTGATGCCCATATGACTGACGCCATCCGTGCCGTCCCGATAGTTCATCACCATCTCCACGGTGTCTTTGTCCGATATATCGCCCGTGTATCCGACCGTCGCCGTGCCTGTGCTTGCGGTCGAATACGTTCCGGCCGTTTCATCGAAAGTGAAGCCCTCGCCCGCTTGCCAGACATCCGCACCGGCCGACCGCCGTAGTCCGGCGGCAGCCGCCGGGAACAGCAGCACGGCCGATGCCGCTGCAGCGAATACGCCGGACAGCATCCGCCGCCCCAGACCCGTTGGTATCCTTGATCGTGTCCTCATGTCATCTCCTCCTTTTTTTCTGTGCTCGCTCCCTTTCCGGTTACCCGAGTAAGCAAAGTACATAGATCGTTCTGCTGTTCGACAGATAGTTCTAGTAATTTTAGTATACGATTTTTTTGCTTTGTTGTCTATTAGCATTTGTCATAAATAGTTATATATATATATATAT
>JAJXDX010000127.1:0-3548 GCA_021640185.1 Oscillospiraceae bacterium
GAACTATGTTTACGACATGGCGTTCATGAACCGGGAGTTCGGCCTGTCTAGCGCGATGTGCTGGATGTACTTTTTGTGCCTGAGCGTGATCATCGCGCTGGTGGCGTGGATCATCTCCCGCCGGATCCGGCAGTATTCGTGATAAGGAGGGGACGGAAATGGAAAAACCGATCGTACCGCTGCGGCAGGCCGCCGCGCGGGCACAGGCTTTCATGGCCCGCCCGTCTGTCGAACGGCGCCGGGTGCGTGCCGTCAAATACGGCAAAAGCACCGTCGTCGGCGTGATCCGTGCTTTGTTTTTGATCGGGTTCTGCTTCGTGATCCTGTATCCGGTGATCAGTATGCTGTCGCGTGCCGTGATGCAGGAATCCGATCTTTACGACAACGCCGTCATCTGGGTGCCGAAGCATTTCACGCTGAAAAACCTGATCTTCGCGTGGAAGAACATGGATTATCCCCGCGCGTTCCTCAAATCGCTATGGCTGTCCGGCAGCACGACGGTACTGTCGACGATGTCGTGCATGATGGCGGGCTACGCGTTCGCCCGGTTCGATTTCCCGCTCAAGCGGCTGGCGTTCGCCGTGGTGGTGCTGACTATCATGCTGCCGCCGCAGCAGACGGTGATCCCGTTGTATCTGCATTTCAATAATTTCGACGTGCTGGGGCTTTTCTCGTTGTTCGGGGCGACACCGCCGGATCTGCTGGATTCTTATTGGCCGTTTTTGGCGCTGTCCGCAACGGGGATGAGCATCCGCAACGGGTTGTTCATCTTCATCTTCCGGCAGTATTTCCGTTCCGTGCCGTGGGAAACGGAGGAGTCCGCCATGGTCGACGGGGCTTCCGCCCTGCGCATCTTCTTCTCTATCATGCTGCCCGGCGCGGTGACCATGATCGCCACGGTGGTGCTGTTCTCCTTCGTTTGGCAGTGGAACGACACGTATTATACCAACCTGTTTTTGCAGGATCTGCAAACGCTGCCGAAGGCTTACCAGACCTACAAGATGTTCATCACCGGCGGCAGCGCCGAGCTGAAGGTGGGCTACAACACGACCGATCCGAATGTGATCGCCCTGCTGCTCAATTCCGGGATCTTTTTGGTGATGGTGCCGTTGATCGTGGTGTACCTGTTCACGCAGCGCTATTTCGTCGAGGGGATCGAGCGATCCGGACTTGTCGGCTGACCGCCGGAAAGGAAGAACATGGGCAAGTTTACAAGCGGCAACCCCGTTATTCGGAACATGGGCATCTGCGATCCGCATCTGCACGTGTTCGACGGAAAAATGTACATGTATTGTTCGCATGATGTCGATCGACGGCAGACGGGCTATGTGATGCATGACTGGTGCATCTGTTCTTCGGAAGATCTGGTCGACTGGCGGATCGAGAGCTTTCCGCGGCCGGAGGATACTTACATCGGGCCGACGGATGGCTGCTGGGCCACGGATGCCGCCGAGCGGGACGGAAGGTATTACTTCTATTTTTCGCACGCGAACATCAGCACCGGCGTGGCGGTGAGCGATGATCCCGGCAAAGGGTTCGTCGATGCGCTGGGGCATCCGCTGCTGCCTGAGGGGCTGACCCCGACGCGCAGTTACGATCCGGCGGTGTTCGTCGACGACGATCCCGGCCGGACGCCGTATATCATCTTCGGCACGCCGGTGTGGGCGAACGGTGACAGCTATTATATCGCTCGGCTGGGCGACGACATGATCTCGCTGGCCGAGCAGCCACGCAAGGTGCTGCTCGACCACGAGGGGAGCGATAAGCCGGCACTGCACAAATACGGCGGGCGGTATTATCTGACCTACGGCAGCCACTATGCCGTGGCGGACGACGTGTACGGCCCGTACACGTACCGCGGGTTCATCGGCTCGTCGATCGATCACGGCAACTTCGTGGAGTGGAACGGGCAGTGGTTCCAGAGCTTTACGTTGTTCGATCCGACGCTGTTCTATCGCGCGATCGGGCTGTGCTATATCCACTATCGCGACAACGGCGATATGGTGGCCGATCCGATGATCGTGGAATACGGTGTTGGGCGGTATAACGCCGCATGGCGGCGGATCGAGGCGGAATGGTATATGTTCGGCAGCAAGATCCGCAAAAAGGAATTGCCGTTCTACGGCTTTTGCGTGATGGGGGAGGACGGCGGGCAGATCCGTTTCCCACACGTTTGCGATCTGCCGAAAAATGCCGGCGTTTGCCTGTATGCCGCCGGGCTGAGCGATGCGGAGAGCCGGATCGAGATCCGGGAAGGGGATGCGGACGGACGGCTGCTCGGTGTTTGTCGGATCCGGCCGGGCAAGTCACTGGAGATCGGCAACTTTGATCTGTATTACGGTCGGCTGGCGCATCCGGGCGGCGAGGCAGATCTCTGCTTCGTGTTTTGCGGCGGCGGGGACGGTCACGTCGCGGCGCTGGATCATTTCCGCTTTTATCCCGAGGAGGATGAGGAGTGAACGAGGAAAAACAGACATGGCGACCGGATAATACGGGGGATATGCCCTTCCGCGATCCCGCTTTGCCGATCGATCGGCGGGTGGATGATCTGATCGCACGGCTGACGGCGGAGGAAAAGGTCTTTCAGCTGACGCACGATGCGCAGGCGGTCGAACGGCTGGGCATCCGCTGCTACAACTGGTGGAACGAGGCGCTGCACGGCGTGGCGCGCGCCGGTGTGGCCACGGTGTTCCCGCAGGCGATCGGACTGGCGGCCTCCTTCGACCCCGCACTGCTCGGCGAGATCGGCGCGGCCGTGGCCGACGAGGGACGCGCGAAATATGACGCGTTCCAGCAGCTGGGGGACTGCGGGATCTATAAAGGGCTGACCTTCTGGTGCCCGAACATCAACATCTTCCGCGATCCCCGCTGGGGACGCGGACACGAAACGTACGGCGAGGATCCTTATCTGACCGGGCGGCTGGGCGTGGCGTATATCCGTGCGCTGCAGCAGCGCCGCCCGGACGGCCGGATCAAGACCGCCGCCTGTGCCAAGCACTTCGCCGTGCACAGCGGCCCGGAGGCGCTGCGCCACGGCTTTGACGCGCAGGTGAGCGACCACGATCTGTTCGATACCTATCTGCCCGCGTTCGAGATGTGCGTGCGCGCCGGAGAGGTCGAGGCCGTCATGGGCGCATACAACCGCGTCAACGGAGAGCCGGCCTGTGCATCGCCGCGGCTGACGGAGATCCTGCGTGACGACTGGGGCTTTGCCGGACACGTCGTGTCCGATTGCGGGGCGCTGATGGACATCCAAGAGAACCACGGCATCACGCACACGCTGCCGGAAACGGCGGCCTATGCCCTGCGCCGCGGGTGCGACCTCAACTGCGGCGGGGTGTACAAGCATCTGCTGGCCGCCCTGCGGGCGGGGCTGATCGACGAGGGGGACATCGACCGGTCGCTGCGCCGTGTGTTGGCGGCGCGTTTCCGGCTGGGGATGTTCGATCCTGCCGAAACGTCGCCGTATCCGCCCGTCCCCTACGAGCGGATCGGCTGCCGGGCGCATCGCTGTCTGGCGCTGACGGCGGCGGAGCGGAGCATGGTGC
>JAJXDX010000127.1:3558-6340 GCA_021640185.1 Oscillospiraceae bacterium
CCCGCATCGCGGTGGTCGGCCCCAACGCCGATAGCCGCGCCGCGCTGCTTGGCAACTATCACGGCACACCGGCCGAGGCGTGGACGGTGCTCGACGGCATCCGCGAGATCGTGGGCGAGGAGCGGGTGCGCTACGCCAAGGGCTGCGAACTGGAGGCCGACCGCGAGGAAGGCTGCGCGGAGCCGGGCGACCGGATCAGTGAGGCCGTGGCGGCCGCGCTGCACAGCGACCTGTGCGTGGTGTGCCTTGGTCTGGACGCGACGCTGGAAGGGGAGCAGGGCGACGCGAGCAACGCCTACGGCAGCGGTGACAAACCTGATCTGCTTTTGCCCGCGCCGCAGCGGCGGCTGCTGTCGGCCCTGCAGGCCACCGGCAAGCCGCTGGTGCTGGTGCTGCTGAGCGGCAGCGCCTTGGCGCCGGACGGTGCCGAGGACGGCGTGGATGCGATCGTGCAGGCGTGGTATCCGGGCGAGCAGGGCGGACGCGCCGTCGCACGGCTGCTGTTCGGCGCGTTCTCGCCGAGCGGACGGCTGCCCGTGACCTTCTACCGCACGACGCAGGAGCTGCCGGATCTGCAGGACTATGCGATGGATCGGCGCACCTACCGCTATATGCCGCATCAGGCGGCGTATCCGTTCGGCTTCGGCCTGTCCTATACGCGGTTCGTTTACACCGGGCCGACGGCGCCGGACACCGCTGCGACCGACGGATATGTGCGCGTGGAAACGACGGTGACGAACGTCGGCGATCGCGACGGCCGCGAATGTGTGCAGCTGTACGTCACGGCGTGCGATCCGGCCGGACGCGCGCCGCACTGGTCGCTGCGGCAGATCCAAAGCGTGTTCCTGCGCACCGGAGAAATGGCTGCGGTGACGTTCACGTTGTCGCCCGAGGCGTTCTCGCTTGTAGACGAACACGGCGTGCGTTACACCGCGCCCGGATGCTATCGCATCTGGGTGGGCGGGCAGCAGCCGGACGAGCGCAGCCGGGAATTGACCGGCACGGCCGTCCGTTACACCGAGATCCGGCTGATCGGTGCGGTCAATGAGATCTACCGCCCCGGCCATCCGCCGAAAGACTATTTTCCGAACGAGATCAAGGAGGCAAACGAAAATGACTGAGTTCTTTCCCGAGATACCCAAGATCGTCTACAAAGGCAGCGGTTCCACCGATCCGCTTTCCTTCCGCTACTACGATCCGGACGAGGTGATCGACGGCAAGCCGATGCGCGAGCACCTGAAGTTCGCGCTGTCCTACTGGCACACGCTGTGTGCCGAGGGCGCGGATATGTTCGGCTGCGGTACGGCGGACAAGCGCTTTTCCACCGACGACCCGATGGAGCGCGCCCGCCGCAAGGCGTATGCGGCGTTCGAGCTGATGGATAAGCTTTCGATCGACTACTTCTGCTTCCACGACCGCGACATCGCTCCGGCGGCGGACACGCTGACCGAAACGAACGCACGCCTCGACGAGATCGCCGGGCTGCTGTGCGAGCTGATGGACAAGACCGGCAAAAAGCTGCTGTGGGGCACGGCGAACTGCTTCAACGATCCGCGCTATATGCACGGCGCAGGAACGACGTGCGAGGCGGACGTGTTCGCCTATGCCGCCGCGCAGATCAAGAAAGCGATCGAGGTGACCGTTGCCCTCGGCGGCACCGGCTATGTGTTCTGGGGCGGGCGCGAAGGGTACGAAACGCTGCTCAATACCGATATGGGGCTGGAGCAGGACAACATGGCGCGTCTGATGCGCATGGCGGTGGACTATGCCCGCAAGATCGGCTACCGCGGCGATTTCTATATCGAGCCGAAACCGAAGGAGCCGACGAAGCATCAGTATGATTTCGATGCCTCCACCGTGCTCGCCTTCCTGCGCAAGTACGGACTGGACAAGGACTTCAAGCTGAACATCGAGGCCAACCACGCGACCTTGGCCGGACACACCTTCCAGCACGAGCTGCGCGTGGCGCGCGTCAACGGTGCGTTCGGTTCCATCGACGCCAACCAAGGCGACCTGCTGCTGGGCTGGGACACCGACCAGTTCCCGACGAACGTGTACGATACCACCATGTGTATGCTGGAGGTGCTGGAGGCGGGCGGCTTCACGAACGGCGGCCTGAACTTCGACGCGAAGGCACGCCGCGCCTCGTGGCAGCCGGTGGACATCGCCCTGTCGTACATCGCCGGGATGGACGCCTTCGCCCTCGGGCTGCGCAAGGCGGTCGCCCTGCGCGCGGACGGGCGGCTGGACCGCTTCGTCAGCGAGCGGTATGCCAGCTTCCGCGAGGGCATCGGCGCGGACATCGTCGCCGGTCGCGCGACGATGGAAGGGCTGGAGGAATACGCCCTTTCGCTGGGCGAGGTGAAGGCCAAGCAGAGCGGGCATCAGGAGTATCTGGAAAGCGTCGTCAACGGCGTGCTGTTCGGCTGATCCGGCCGGTGAGGGGATAAGATGAAGCTTTTACTGGGGATCGATCTTGGCACGTCGGCGACCAAGACCGTGCTGTTCGACGAAAAATGCCGTGTACTGGCGTCCGCCGCACAGGAATATCCGCTGCTGCAGCCGCAAAACGGCTGGGCCGAGCAGGACCCCGAGGAATGGTGGGCCGCGGCGTCCGCCACGATCCGCCGCGTGCTGAGCGAGAGCGGCGTCGACCCGCGCGACATCGCCGGGATCGGTTTGTCCGGGCAGATGCACGGGTCGGTCATGCTCGACGGCGAAGGGCGTGTCCTTCGGCCGTCGATTCTGTGGTGCGATCAGCGCACGGCCGACGAGTGCGAGG
>JAJXDX010000128.1 GCA_021640185.1 Oscillospiraceae bacterium
CCTTCAGGATAGCAGAGATCGGCCGTTGCGGCAAGCAACGCCGGACGACATCCCGGCCTTTTTGCCGTTTTTGGGGCAAAAAGCCCGCCGCGTTCCGGGCGGGAGCGCGGCGGGCGTGCGGGTCAGATCGTGCGCTCCCCTGCGGAGCGGGGGACGCGGCGGCCGGTGATCGCCGCCCGCAGGCGGGCGTGCAGCGGGATGCCGCGCGGGACGGGATAAAGCTCGGCTATCCGCTCGCCGACGGCGAGCAGCAGGATCAGGTCGAACACGAGCTTTGGCGTCATCAGCGGGTAATCGGCCAAGCCCTGCAGGAAGATCGCGCCGGCGAAGCCCAGCACCGCGAAGCCCATCCAAAACGTGCGGCTGTCCTTTGGCGTCAGCAGCAGATCCAGCCCCAGCCGCAGGATGCGCAGCGCGATCAGCCCCATGATCGCCACGGCGATGATGCCGCCCTCGACCAAAAACTGCAGGACGATGTTGTGTGCGTGGATCGCCTCGATCCCGTGGCTGCGCAGCAACGCCCACGTGACGGCGCAGCCCGCGCCGTAGCCTTGGATCGGACGCTGCCGGAAGTCGTCGAGCAGCGAGAACCAAATGTGCCAACGGGCATTGATCGCACCGTCCGGGCCGGAGTTGATCAGGTCGTCCAGATCGCGGTCGCCGCTTCCGGTATGGTGGCCGTCTTTGCCGTCTTCGTCATCGCGGGTGATGCTGTCGATGATCTCGCTGCCGACGGAGATGCCCGGGATCACGGTCATCATGCGCGCCACCACGCTGTTGGGGATCAGCAGCAGCGCCGCGAAGGCGTAGGCGATGACGGTCTTCGTCCGCCGCGGGATGTTGCACAGCAC
Source organism: Oscillospiraceae bacterium (assembly GCA_021640185.1). Lineage (GTDB taxonomy): Bacteria > Bacillota > Clostridia > Oscillospirales > Acutalibacteraceae > UBA5905. Next base: position 852 of record JAJXDX010000128.1, read on the forward strand.
CGTGGCCAGCATGATCGCGACCAGCGCAAGGTATCCCCCGCGGGAGAACGAGAACAAAATGCCGCTGACGATCGCGATGATGCAGCCGTGCGTGAAATGACGCAGCCGCTGCGGCGCGACGGAGGTGTTGAACACGATCGCCACCGGCAGCATGGCCGTCAGGTATTCGGACAGGACGTTGGGGTTGGAGAACGTGGCGCAGGCGCGCAGCTTGTACGGCGTGAAGCCGATCTCCATCGGCAGCAGCCGGTAAACGATCTTGTCCAGCGGATCCCAAAAGCGGATGGGGTTCGTGTTCGTGACCGTGCCGATGATATACTGCGCCGTGCCGATCGCACCGACGAGCGCTGCCGCCACAGTCAGGTACAGCAGCAGGGTGTTGAGCCTGTGCCGGTCGGTGACCGTCATGCGGACGATCGGATAGAGCATGAACAGATACAGCCACATCGCGGCCGTTTCCAGCGTGGCGGTCTGTTTGATCGACCAGAGCGTACTGAGCGCCGTGTAAGCGATGTAGATCAGCAGCAGCACGCCGATGTAGCCGAGCTTCGGCGGGCGGGCGTGCCGGGCGCGCACGTCGTGCACGGCGAACCCTGCCGCGGCGGCGACGAGCAGAAAACAGCAATATTCCGGAAAAAGCGGCACGGCAGCCAACAGCAGAAGCGCCCATTGCCACGACCGGATACCGGCCGATGCGGGCGATCGACTTGAAAGTTCCATAGCGGCTCCTTTCTTTTTGCTCCCGGGCAGCGTTTTGCCGCCGTCCGGGACAGCCAACATACTATAGCACATTTGGCTGCGATATGCAAGAAAGGTTACAAAGCTGTCATCTTTTTCGTTCGACAACGGCAGTTTTTGGGAGCCGAAACGCCCGCCGATCGCGGCAAAATGCCGCAGGCGGCGGGCGAGGAGGATCATTTGCGAAAGCGGCGCAGCAGTGCTTCGATCTGCTCGATCAGCCAAAAGCGGACGGTGTAGCGGCTGCCGCCGGTGACGAAACGCTCCTCGTCCGGGGAGAGGACGTCGCCCAGCTGCTTTTCGTCCGCTGCCGCGCCAAGGCACATCGGCGGGAACACGACGCACCACCAGTTGTGCCCCTTGCCTTCGCCGAGGGTCAGGCGCACGGCATCGTACATCCCGGCGGGCAAGGTGACCGTGCCGTTTTCCGCCGCATATTCGCGCGTGGGGAAATACATCCGGCACACCTCGGCGCGCACGGACTGCGTGCTGTCCGCCGCGCGCAGCGCGTCCTCTGCCGCCGCCTGCAGCTGCGGCAGAGCATTTTCGGCCAGCCGCAGCGCCTCGTCCGCGTCCGCCGCGCCGTCCAGCCAGCCGGCCGCGGCGGACGTGACGGCGTCGCGCACCGTCAGCTTCAGCGCCTGATCGGCCTCGGTATCGGAATTGGCCAAGATGTGCAGCCGCACGACGCTCTGCCGGATGTCATCACAGCGGCGGTAGGTGGTGCAGACGGCGAGCGCGGCGCAGAGCGCCAGCCCGCCCGCCATCGCGCGCAGCAGCTGCTGCCGGTGCAGCGGCAAAAACACGCGCACCGCGCGGAGATGCCGCGCCGTTTTTTCGTTTTTGATCTGGTGCATAAAAAGATCCCGTCCTTTCCGCTTTGCCGATCGCAAGGCAGAGTATGGACGGGATCTCGGACGATCATACGATCTGTTCGGAAAGATCGATGCCGCTGCACGGATGGCAGACGAACACCGTGTCCCAATGTGCGGACAGCGCAGCGGCGCAGCGGTCGGCCGCATCGTCGTCGACGAACACGCCGAACACGGCGCTGCCGCTGCCGGTCATGCACGCGGCGTGCGCGCCGAGCGACAGCATCGTGCGTCGGATCTGTTCGACGCACGGCAGCGCCGTGGCGGCGGAGAACACGTTGATGAACTGCGGCAGCAGTGCCGCAAGGTCGCCGTCCTGCACGGCGCGGCGCGCCGCCGCGTTATCCGGCCGCCGCGTGAGCGGCGCGGCGTCGACGGCGCGGTAGGCCTCGGCCGTGGAGATGCCCTCCGGCGGCTTGGCGACGACGAACGCGATCGGCGGCAGCAGCGGCAGGGGGCAGATCGTTTCGCCGATGCCGGTGACCATCGCCGTGCCGCCGTGCAGGCAGAACGGCACGTCCGCGCCGACCGCCAGCGCCAGCGAGAGCAGCTCTGCCTTTGGCAGCGCCGTGCCGAACAGGCGGTCGAGCGCCGCAAGCGCGGCGGCGGCATCGGCGCTGCCGCCGCCCATGCCCGCCTGCTGCGGGATCGTTTTTTTGAGGTGCAGCGCCGCGCCGGCCGACAGGCCGCAATGCCGCAAAAAAAGCTGCGCGGCGCGCACGGCCGTGTTCTTTTCCGGCGGGCAGGGCTCGGCCCCTTCCACCGTCAGCGTGACGGGGCCGTCCGTTGCGGTCGCGGTCAGCGTGTCGTAACGGTCGACGGTCTGCATCAGGCTGTTCAAGATGTGATAGCCGTCCGCGCGGCGGTCGACCACGTCCAGCGTCAGGTTGAGCTTGGCCGGGGCGCGGGCAACGATCCGCTTCATCGGTGCTCCTCCAAAAACGCGCCGATCCGCCGCAGCGCTTCCGCGATGTGCTTGAGCGAATAGCAGTACGAGATCCGCACGTACCCTTCGCCGCACGCGCCGAAGGCGCTGCCCGGCACGACGGCCACGTGCTTCTCCTCCAGCAGCGCGCCGCAGAACCCGTCGGACGTCATGCCCGTGCCGCGGATGCACGGGAACACGTAGAACGCGCCCTCCGGCTCGAAACAGGGCAGACCCAGCTTTTGCAGCCCGTCGACGATATAGCGGCGGCGCATATCGTATTCGCTGCGCATGGCCTCGACGTCGGCGTCGCCGTTGTTCATCGCCTCGATCGCGGCGTGCTGCGCCGTGGTGGGCGCGCACATGATCGCGAACTGATGCAGCTTGGTGATCATCTTCATCACCGGGGCGGGGCCGCAGGCATAGCCCAAGCGCCAGCCGGTCATGGCGAACGCCTTGGAGAACCCGCTGACCAGAACGGTGCGCTCCCGCATCCCGGGGACGGACGCGATGCTGACGTGATCGCGGCCGTAGGTCAGCTCGCCGTAGATCTCGTCCGACAGGATCATCACGTCCGTGCCGCGCAGCACCTCGGCGATCTCCTCCAGCGCCTCACGCGGCATGATCGCGCCGGTGGGGTTGTTCGGGTAGGGCAGGATCAGCAGCTTCGTGCGCGGGGTGATCTTTTCGCGCAGGGCCTGTGCCGTCAGGCGGAACGCATCCTCTGCCCGGGTGACGACCGGCACCGGCACGCCGCCCGCCATGCGGGTCAGCGGATCGTAGCAGACGAAGCTCGGCTCCGGGATCAGCACCTCGTCGCCCGGCGAGACCAGCGCGCGGATCGTCAGGTCGATCGCCTCGCTGCCGCCGACGGTGACCAGGATCTCGTCCTTCGGGGCGTAGGTCAGGCCGCCGTGGCGCTGCAGATACCCGGCGATCGCCTGCCGCAGCGCGAGCAGCCCGGCGTTGGGGCTGTACCACGTTTTGCCTTTTTCCAGCGTCGTGATGCCCTCCTGCCGGATGTGCCACGGGGTGGAAAAGTCCGGCTCGCCTACCGAGAGGGAGATCACCTCGTCCATCTCGGCCGCGATGTCGAAAAATTTGCGGATGCCGGAGGGCTTGAGCTCGCACAGCGTCCGGTTGACGATCTTATCGTAGTTCATAGCTGCCCTCTTTCGTCCTTTTCGTCCTCGAGGAACAGCACGCCGCGCTCCTTATACGTCTTGAGCACGAAATGCGTGGCCGTGGACAGCACACCGTCGATCGGCGACAGGCGCTTGGCCACGAACATCGCCACGTCGCGGAACGACCGTCCCGTGATCCGCACCGACAGGTCGTAGCCGCCGGACATCAGGCAGACGCTCTCTACCTCGTCGAAGGACATGATCGTTTCCGCCACGGCATCGAACCCGCGGTCCTTCGACGGCGCGATCTGCAGATCGATGATCGCGGTGACATACTCGCGGTTGGTCTTGTCCCAGTCGATCAGCGCCTTGTAGCCGCGCACGACGCCCGCCTTTTCCAGTGCGGCCAGATGCTCGCCGACCTCTTTCTCGGTCATGTTCAGCATGACGGCCAGCTGTGCGTCGGTCAGGCGCGCGTTCTCGTCAAGCAGTTTCAGCAGTTTATCCATGATCCTTCCTCCGTTTCTTCGGTTTGGCTCGCGCGGCGCGGGTGACTTTATCGCGCCGTTTCCCTAAAGTATACACGGTTTTGCGTCCAAACGCAAGTGCTTTTTGCCGCGCGGCCGCGTAGTAAGGATGTGGGCGAAAAAGTTCCCCCGGCCGCGGGAGCGGCCGGGGGAGATGTCGTCATTCGGCGGGGACGAATTTGAAGTTTTCGATGCAGATGACTTCTTTCCCCAGTGCGGTATTTGAGAAACGGAGATCGGTCACGGTCCAACTTTTGCCGTCATTGCTCGGGTCATGATAGCATCGGATATACGCAGAGGCCGTGTCACTAAGGGCATACCAAAAGGTGAGCGATCCGCTGCCTGCTCTGTCCGGTTTTCCTATGGCCTTCATGATCTGCTCATCCGTCCAGCCGGGGCGGATCTGCATCAATTTGTCCAGCTTTTCGCGGTCGACACCGTCATCCATGATCGCAAGGATCTGTTCTTCCTTCTTGGCCCAGTCCTGTTCTTCGCTTTTTCCGCAGGAGGTGCATAGCATCGGTGTCAGCAGAAGTAAAAACATCAGCATTGCTGCTCTTTTCATTGTATCCCTCCATCATTGCGCGATCGCATAGTATATGATATCGCTATTGTAGTATATGCCATTAGTTAGGTACCAACCATCGGACGTATTTGCAGATGATGGATCGACTACATTTCCGGAAACTTGCTCTGAAGCCATATACCATCCGTGTTTGTTGTACCAGTAGCCATCATTCGCGCGATACCAAAAATGATAGTCCAGTTCATTTATGCTAGGGCTCTTATACCATGCTAATCGTGTGCATATCATCCACTCGTTTTGTTCTAGTACGGTATCGTAGCCGCTTACTTCTCGCCAACGGCCGGAAAACTTCTTTTTAAGCCACATTTCTAAGTATTTCTTATATTTGGATAGTGCTTCATCGACCGATGAGGAATTCCAGCAGTCCAAATTTCCTCCCATTTCATAATCCTCAAAGAAATCTTCGCCGCAATCACTTTCATTTAAAAAGAAGGCATAGGCGAGGCAGTTTATGCTGGAATAAGTGGTTTCTCCTACAGACCTGACCGGTTTGACCCCGGCAAAGTAGTAGATATACAGCAATGGGCGAAGGCTGGTTTTTGCGTAATAATCGCTGCTGATGAAGCACGCCCGGTTCTCGGTTTCGGCGATGGCAGAGGGCTGCAGCCGGATCCCATTATCGGTCGATGGGGAGAGATAGTGGGCTTTTACCCATTTCGTTACCGAGAACGAGGCGTATCCGCTCGTAACGTTTTTCTCGTTCGCGAGA
>JAJXDX010000129.1:0-396 GCA_021640185.1 Oscillospiraceae bacterium
CTCCACGATGTCCATGTATTGGGTGCAGTGCGTGTTCTCGCTGCATTTGCCGGGGCAGCGCGTGGCGTTGTCGTGCACGTGCGCCGCCGGCGAGAGATAGATCTTCGCCACGCTCATTCGCCACCCTTCGTCAGGTCGCATTCGCTGTCCTTCGGGCAGGTGTAGCGCAGCGCACGCTCGCTGTCGCCCATCCCGCTCGTCGTCGGGTCGACCAGCACGCCGATCGTCGTCAGCGCGGCGATGACCGTGCCGATCCAGCCCTCCAGCTGCGTCGAGGTGACGCTCGGCACGATGCCGAACGCCCCCAGCAGCGAATAGATCAGCCCGATCAGCGCCGGGACGATCGTCATCCAGAACACCGGGTTCTTCAGGCGTACCTTCCAATTGATCTTCATG
>JAJXDX010000129.1:406-1608 GCA_021640185.1 Oscillospiraceae bacterium
CGGTCATTGCAGCCCCAGCCGCACCGCCACATACGCGACCAGTGCGGTGATGATGCCAAGGATGATCCGGTCCACGATGCTCTCCCACCGCCGGGCGGGCGCACCGCTCAACCGGCTCACATCGGTGCGGATCTCGCCGATGTCCTCCTCCATGGTCTTTTGCTTCTGCGCCAGCACGGACATACTGCTCACGAGCGCGTCGATCTTGTCCTGACGCTGCTCGAGCGTGCGGATCCGGTGGCTGTTCGCCTTCGCCCGCTCCTCCACCTTGCTCAGGCGGTGCTCCGCCTCCATCTGCTCGTTCATGTCGTCCCCCTTCGATCATATGGGCGCGCCCGCCCGCACATTCCACTTTACGTCAACGATCTGCCGATGCGCCCGTCCGTCCAAAGCCGAACGATCGGCGAGCAGATCTGCTGCCGCCCTCGCTGCGCCGTCAGCTGCACGGCGATCCGCCCGCCGCCGTCGGTCCATTCCCGCGGCAAAACGAACCGGATCATGCTGCCCTCATCGGCCTGCTGCGGCAAGAGCGGCCCGCTCTCTCGCGCACGCCCCAGCCCGTCCACCGCCTCGATCTGCAGCGTGTAGCCGTTCGTCGCCGGCGGCAGCAGGATCTCCACGGCCGACGCACGGTGCTCGCCCTGCACGCCGCACGGCACATCGTGCGGTGTCAGGCGAAGGCTCTCGTCCGCCGTCAGGCGCACGGTCCGTTCGGTCATCCTGCGCTCCCTCCTTTAGCCGAACAGCTCGGCCGTCCACGTTTTTTCATACGGCGTCGCGTTCATCGCATCCTTCGCCGCTGCCAGATATCGGCCGTTGCGGATCATCCGCTCCAGCACTTCCACCATGCTCCGGTGGACGGAATCGTCCTCGCTGCGCCCTTTATCTAAGCTGCCGAGCAATCTGCCCATGGCCACCGCCTGCGCATACTCGCGGGCATGACTGCTCAGCCCCGTCGTTTTCCCCACCGACCGATCGACCAGCAGCTCCAGCGCCTTTTTCATCTCCGCTTGATCGCCCAGACGGATCGCCCGGTCATAGATGTCCTTGTACCCGCGCAGCCCGTTGTGATCCGGCAGCAGCGCATCGGCCGAGAACCCGGCCTGCGCCAGTTCCTGTTTCGCCGCCTCGGCCAGCGCCTGCTCGATCATGTCCTGCTTGTCGGCAGCGTTTTTGTACCCGTCGCTCGTTTTGACCTTTGC
>JAJXDX010000129.1:1618-2862 GCA_021640185.1 Oscillospiraceae bacterium
CGGCGGCGGTCGTTTTGCTTTGCGCGGTCTGCTGCGCCTTTTTCTGCTGCTGCAGCAGCGCCTTCTGCACGTCGGCCAACCGCCTTTGCTCCGCGGCATACGCCTTGTCGGCATAGGTCTTTGCCTGCGTCTGCGCCTTGCTCGCCCGGTCGGCGGCCCACTTTTCGGTGTTCTGCCGCACCGATAGGCTGTTCTTTGCCTTTTTCTCCGCCGCCTCGCTCACCACGCGGTCGATCGCGCTCTGCAGCCGCTGCTGCGCCGCCTGCCGCCCTTCGGCCACCGTCCGGTCGGCCGAGGAACGCGCCGCCCCGGCAGCGTTCCCCTGCGCCTCGGCCAGCCCGCTGTGCGAAAGGCCGAGGTCGGCCATCCGGTCGCGGATCTGGCGGCGCGTCAGCGCCTCCTCCAGTGCGTTCGTGTCCAGTTGGTCGCGCCGTTTGGCCGCATCCTCCGCCATGTCCTGCCGGTATCCGCGCACCGCCTCGTCCGTCTGCCGATCCACCGCACCGTCGAAGCTGCGGATGCTCTCCTCGTCGCGCTTCTGCCGCTGATCCCGCTCCGCGCGCACCGCCGCATCGTTTTTCGCTTTCTCCTCGCGATAATAGTCGTCCCACGTTTTCGTTTTCTGCGTCGCCAACTCACTTCACCTCCCCATGCACGGCATAGTCCACCGCGATCTGCCCCACGGCGATCGGCTCCTCGCTCTCGATGTGCAGCCCAAAGCGGCTCACCCGGCGCAATGCCGGTGTCAGACGCACCGTCGCCCCGTCGTCCGAATGCTCTGCACACACCTCTTGCGTTTCCTCGTGCGCTCCGTTCTCCGTGCGGTACGCCACACGCATGGCTGCCTCCCCTTCGGTGTGCAAAAACACCCGGCGCACCGCTTTTTTGGCATACGGCGCACCAAGACCGAACAGCTTCGTCGAAAAGCGCGCTTTGATCGGCACGCCGCTGTCCGTTTCCGCACCGAACGACCACACCGCACCGCCCATGACGATACGCAGTCCGTCGCGATCGCCCGCGGCAGCCACGGGCTGTGCACCCAGCGTCCAGCGGGACCAGCACTGCGCGCTTTGCAGCGTGTCCTCATCGGATGATGTCCGCATCGCGGAAAATGCGCCCCGCTCCGCATCGAGCACCAGCACCGTCCCGCCGCAAAACAGCAGATAGCAGCCCCCGTATTCGCACGAAAAAGCCGCCTTCAGCACCGCTCCGGCCACGCCCTGCAGCAGCGGCCGGACGTTCTC
>JAJXDX010000129.1:2872-6295 GCA_021640185.1 Oscillospiraceae bacterium
GCATAGATGTATCCTCGGCTGTCGGCCCACACCAGACGGTTGTTGACCAGCCGCACCGTGTCCGGGCAGTCGCATCCGACGGACGGGTGCAGCGGCGCGATCGGGAACACCGCCGCCTGCGCAGCCACATCGGTCACCGCGCCGCTCTGCACGTCCTCCGCCGTGATGCTGCCGCCCGCCGCATACTGCACGGCATACATCTCGTGCTCCTTGAACACGATCAGCGCATCCCCCTGCCGCCCGAAGGCGGTCAGCGCCTGCCCGGCATCGCCGATATAGGCATAGTTGCTCTCCGGGAAATACAGCGGCTGGCTGACGTCGCTCCAATACATCCGGTTCGGATGCTCCGCATCGCCGCAGACGAACAGCCGCGTCCCGCCGTTCTGCCCGCTGCGTTCCCCACCGAACCATACCGCCCGCCTCATGCGGCAGATACGCGCCCGCCGGCCGGTGTCCTCCCGCCCGGCCGTGATGCGCACGCAGTTCGCGCCCATCTCCGGCAGCGCCAGCACCTCGGTTTTCGTCGATCCGGCCGGCGCGGCATACACCGCCATGTACACCGTTCCTCGGCTCCGGTCCGCCCATACCGACAGCTTGATCGAAGAATACGTCCCCTCGGCCACGCCGAACTGCGCCGCCGTCAGCGGATAGTCGACGCTCATGCTCGGCTGCTGCGCCGACAAGGCGAAGTTCAGCGCCGTTTCGCCGGGCAGCCGGAGCGATACATTGATCGACCCCACCAGATCGGTATAGGGCAGATTGAACGCGTTCGCCTTCCCGTCGGTCGAAAAGCAGCAGATGAACCGCTCGGTCAGCAGATTGAGCGGCTCGAACGAAACGCCGCCGCTCCCTTTGCCGACCTCTCCCATCGCGCGCCCGCGCCCGCCCATCACGATCGTCGGGATGTAGGGCAGCGCCTCCGCAAAGCCCGGCTGTCCCTCTGCCGCGTCGGGATCGCTGCACAGGATCTCGCCGCCGGACAAAAACGCATACCGGCGCTCTCCGCTCCCGGTGTCGGCCGCGCGGCAGACGAACGCCGTCGGAAAATGCGCGGCATCCGGTCTGGTCACCACCGCCTCGCCCGTCCCACCCGGCACATCGCCGGGCGAGCCGTCCGCCGTCACCGACCGGCAGAAGAACCGGCAGTGCGTGTCATGTCGGCTGTCGCTCTCCGGCAGGGAGGAAAAGCAGAGCAGCACCGTTTCGCGCTCGTCGATCTGCTGCACCGTCATCTGCTCGGCGGCGGGCAGCACCTGCTGCAGCGTGCGCCCCGGCCGGGTGCGCAGCGCGCCGTCGTGCCACCAAACGTTGTCCGCCTCGCTCAGCTGGCCGTCGGTCAGCCGGTCGTCGCTCGCGCCGCAGCGCAGACCCCCGTCCAGCCGCGCCACCGTCGTGCGGTAGGTCGGCGAACCGCTCATTTTCGGAAATCTCATGCGCTCACCCCCTCGAAAGCGTCAGCACCTTCGCTTTGTCCTCGTCGCTTAAGCCCGCATAACGCGCACGGTAGTCGTCGGGCAGCGCATCGGGATCCGGCTCCGCCGTTTCCTGTGCCGCGGCGCTCTGCAGGACCGCCTCATGCCGCTCTCTCTGCAGCCCGCACAGATCCGGCACGATCCCCTTCGGGATCCGCTCCAGATACTGGTCGGCATCGATCACGCCGTTCTGCAGCAGCCCGTCCAGTGCCTGCAGGCTCTGGCTCTCGCTCCACACCCCGGCAGCGCCCACGTCCACGCGCGTCGTGATCGCCAGGTCGCGGTACCGCTTCCCGTCAAAGGGCAGATACCAGTCGCCGTTTTTGTCGCTGATGTGGATCAGCCGGTCGCCGTACAGCGACACCCAGAACTCCGCACAGATCCGCGCTGCATCCTCGATGAAGGCATAGAAACGGTTCTGCGCCATGTTCAGCGGCCGAATGGATGCCTCGCGCACCGCCATGATCGCGCTGGTGTTCTTCGGGTCGATGTCGCCCAGCGCCGCCTCGTTCGCGCCGCTCTGCGTCAGCGTGTTCACGATCAGGCTGTCCACCAGTGCGGCATACTGCTGCGTGCTGTTCGGCGGCTCGACGAACCGCACGGCCGAGGCCGTTTCCGCCGCGCTGCCGTAAACGCGGATGATCTGCCCGGGATCGTTGGTCACCCCGCCGGGCACAAGATCGCCGTTGACCAGCATGATCGGCATCCCCGCCGCCATCACGGACCACGCGCTCGCCGTGTTTGCGCGGTTGATCGCGATCTGGTTCGGGATCAGGTACGTCACCTCGCTGTCGCCGAAGAAGCAGTTGTTGCGCCGCTCCCAGTCCATCTTCGCCAGCGGATACAGCCGCAGCCGGGTATCGTACGGCTCGCGCACCACGCTGTCACCGCACACCTCCGCCGCCATCACGGTGAACGTTTCCCCGTCGGCGGCATACTGCTTGTACAGCTTCGTCAGCACCAGCGCCTTGCGGCTGTCCTCCGGCTCCTTTTCCGCTAAGTCGCCGGACATCTCGCCGATCTCCCGGTCGGGCCGGATCGCATCGATCTGCTCCTGCGGCCTGCCGTTCTGGCGCATCCGTCGGCGGATGTCGTCCACACGGCAGCGCTGTGCGATCAGGATGTACGGCTGCTCCTGCACGCTGTCCAGTGTCGGGTCGCCGGGATAGACGTTCTCGATGTCCAGCACCTCAAAGCGGATGTCGCCGCGGATCGGCGCGGTGTGCCGCTCGTCAGCATACAGCCCGGTCATGATCCGGTCGTCCCAATAGACATACAGCACGCCCGTTCCGGTCACATAGGCGTTGCGCAGCACGCTCGCCTTGATCTGCTCAAAGCCGGTGCGCTCGGCCGTCACGCGGAAATAGTCGGTCAGCGCCCCCATCACCAGATTGATCCGCTCGCTGTCGGACAGCTCTCCCTCGTCAAAACGGCCGCCTGCGGCGATCCGCGCCCGCTCGTCCTGCAGCCGCTCGCGCTCGACGGCGGCGCATGGCACGCCGTCGGCAGAAAACGTCACCGCCAGCGGTGCCGCACCGATCGTCGACATTTTATAGTCGCCGATCCGCTTGATGACGTTGTGCATCAGCAGCGGCCGGTCCTTGCCGCACTGCGCGCCGTGCCACTGGTCGCCGACGTAGAACCGCTCGTTCATGCGCCCCTGCTCGTATGCGCCGCGGTCGCCCAGCCCGTTTTTGAAGGCGATCCCGTCGCGGTACTGCCTGTCGATCAGGGCGGGATCCCACCACGCTGTTCGTTTTTCTTCGCTCATCGCATTTCCCTCCGTCGCCCGCCGCCGGTCGGGCGGCGGGGCAAATCATTTTCGGTCAGGCGGGGGACGGAACGGTATCGGTCACCCGCTCGGCCGGGCGGCGGATGCTGCCGCGCTTCTGTTCATAGATGGAAGCCATCACCTGCTGATCCGTGCCGTTGCCCTCGCACTGCGCCAGCA
>JAJXDX010000130.1 GCA_021640185.1 Oscillospiraceae bacterium
AGCGTGAACTGCGACACCGCCAGCACGCCGCCGCCGATGTCCCGCACACTGCGGTCCATCCGGTCGCGTTCGTCGGGGAACACCCGCAGCTCGGCGGTCTTTTTGGCCAAGATGCGCGCGTGCCGCTCGTCATCCTGCGGCATCACGCCCACCAGCAGCAGCACGCCGCGCCCGATCTCGCCCACCGTTTCTCCGTCCACGGTCACGCGCGCGCTTCGCACACGCTGATACACCGCCTTCATCCGCTCTCTCCCATCTCACGTCCCGGCGCGTTCCACGCTGTCGACGTTCTCGATCCGCCGGATCTTATCCATCACACTTTGCAGATGCTCCACGCCGTTGACCGCCACGGTCATCGTCACCACGGCACCGCCGTCGTCCGTTTCGCGGGCGTTGAGCGAGTGCATCGGCACGTGCATGGAGGAAAGCAGCGTCGCCAGCCGCAGCAGCAGCCCGTCGCTCTCGTGCGCACGGATGCGCAGGTTCGCATGAAAATCGGCGCGCTGGTCGGTCTGCCACTGCACCCGCACCCAGCGCTCACGATCGGGACTGTCCTCCGGCACGCGCGGCACGTTCGGACAGTCGCGCCGGTGGATGGACACCCCGTAGCCGCGTGTGATGAACCCGATGATCGGGTCGCCCGGCACGGGATTGCAGCATTGGGCGAACTTCACCAAACAGCCGTCCATGCCCTCCACGGTCACGCCGCCGGTGTTCTTCGCCGTCCGGGCGGCCGGGGTCAGCGTCGCCGCCACATGGTCGCCCGCTGCGATCTGTTCCTCGCGTTGGATCCGCGCATATTCCTCGCGCATCCGCGGCATCAGTCGCGACAGCAGCACGCCGCCGTAGCCGATCGCGGCATAAAAATCGTCCAGCGTCGCACAATGCTGCCGTTTGCACTGCTCCGCCAAGAATGCGGCCATCTTGTCCTCCGGCAGACGGATCAGATTGCGCGACAGCTCGCGCTCCAGCTCGGCGCGTCCCTGCTGGATGTTCTCCTCGCGGCGCTCGCGCTTGAACCAGCTGCGGATCTTGTTGCGCGCCTCGCCCGTGTGGACGATATTCAGCCAATCGCGGCTGGGGCCGCGGTCGGCAGATGAGGTCAGCACCTCCACGATCTCGCCGGTTTTGACGCGGTAGTCCAGCGGCACGATCCGCCCGTCCACCTTCGCTCCGACCATGCGGTTGCCCACGGCCGAATGGATCGCATACGCAAAGTCGATCACCGTGCTGCCCACCGGCAGCGTGATCACGTCGCCCTTGGGGGTAAAGACGAACACGTCCTCGATGTCCAAATCGGTCTTGATGCTGCGCACGATGTCCTCGGCATCGTCCACGTCCTTCTGGTTCTCGATGAACTGCCGCACCCACGCCAGCCGGTCGTCCAGCTTATCCTGCTTTTGGATGCCCAGCTTGTATTTCCAGTGCGCCGCAATGCCGTATTCGGCAGTGTAGTGCATCTCCCACGTGCGGATCTGCACCTCGAAGGGGATCTTCTCCTTGCTGACCACCGTCGTGTGCAGCGACTGGTACATATTCGGCTTCGGCGTGGAGATATAGTCCTTGAACCGGTTCGGCAGCGGGCGGAACATCTCGTGGATCAGGCCAAGGACGTTATAGCAGTCGTTGACCGTGTCCACGATCACCCGCACGGCGTAGATATCATAGATCTCGTCGAAGGCATGGCCTTGGATATACATCTTGCGATAGATCCCGGCGATGCTCTTGACGCGGGCGGACAGTTGCGCCGTCAGATGGTATTCGGCCAGCCGCTCCCGGATGCGGTCCTGTATGCTGTTCAGAAATGCGGAGCGCTCCTCGGCCCGCAGCCCCAGATCGTCCTCGATCTCCTTGTACGCGACGGGATCGAGGATCTTCAGCGAAAGGTCCTCCAGTTCCTCCTTCACCGCACGGATACCCAAGCGATGCGCCAGCGGCGCATAGATGTCCAGCGTTTCGCGCGCCTTGTCGCGCCGTTTCTGCGGTGCCCAGCCGTCGCTCGTACGCATATTGTGCAGCCGGTCGGCCAGCTTGATGATCATCACGCGGATGTCTTGGCTCATCGCCAGCAGCATCTTGCGCACGTTCTCCGCCTGCTGCTCCTCGCGGGTGGAGAAGTTCATCTTCGTGATCTTCGTCACGCCGTCCACCAGCATCGCCACGCTGTCGCCGAAGCGGCCCGCGATCTCCGGCAGCTCGACGCCGGTGTCCTCCACCACGTCGTGCAGCAGCCCCGCGATCACCGAGTCGCTGTCCATCCCCATCTCGACCAAGATGCACGCCACGTGCAGCGGATGGCAAATGTACTCCTCGCCGGACCAGCGGCGCTGCCCTTGGTGGGCAGCGGTGGCGTAGTCCACCGCCTCGCGGATCCGGTCGATCTGATAGGGCTTGCCGCTCTCGGCCAGCAGGCGCATCAGCTCATCACGCACGTCCTCGCTGCGCTCGCGCACGGCGGCGGGTGCGGCGGCCTCGCTCCCCTCGGCCGAGGACACCGCCGGGGCTGCCTCGGCCTTTGCCGGTACGGCCGCGCCTTCGGCCGGCTGCTCGCCCGCCGGGCGCAGCGCCGCCGCGTCCTTATCCCTGTCCGTGCTCATCGGTGTCCCTCCCCTCGATGTAACGCCACAGCGGCGTGGCAGTCAGATCGGCGCGCCCCTGTGCCGGGCACGGCGCGATCAGCAGCACTTCGCCGCGATCCTCCACCGTGATCAGTCCCGCCTCGCGCAGGATCTGCAGCGCGCACAGCACCGTCAGCGCACGCGGCAGTGCGCCCTCGGTCGCGACCGCGTGCATCAGCTGCTCCACCGTGCCGCTCCACGTGCTGCTGCGCCGCAGCAGCGTGTACAGCCGCGCCAGCAGATCGCGCGCGGGCAGCGCACCCTCCGCCGGACGGATCTCCCGCCGCATCAGCCGCTCGAAGTCGGCGATGTCGCTCTCCAGCGCGGCCCGGTCGGTGTCGGAAAACGAAATGTCCCGGATCCGCAGCGAAACGGCGGCCACGCCGCGGTATTCGCTGCGCTCCAGCGCCACGACGACATTGACCGTCGCCCCGCACGGGACGGGGAACTCGCCCGGCGACAGGCGAAAGCGCACCGCGCTCAGCCGCACGTCGCCGCGGCTGAGCGACAGGCGCAGATGCTTGCCCCCGGCCAGCGGCGTGATGTTGTCCAGTTTCATGCGCGAGATCAAAAACAGCGGCTGCGGCTCGCCGGAGCCGATCGGCTCCAGCGCCTCCAGCAGGATCAGCTTTTCCATGTCCACCTGCTCCGGACGCAGCCGCACGCTGATGTCCAGCTGCGCCGTCGGCATCACCGGATAATGTTCGGCAGCAAAGGCGTTCACCGCGGCGCGCAGCGCCGGGATGTCCTCGCTTTTCATGGTCAGCCCGGCGGCCAGCTCGTGCCCGCCGAAGCACTCGGTCAGCTGCGCAGCGGATGCGATCGCATCATACAGCGAAAAGCCCGGTATGCTGCGCCCGGAGCCGTGCGCCAAGCCGTCCTCGCCGCGCGACAGCACGATCGCCGGCTTGCCGTACATCTCGCACAGGCGCGCCGCCGCGATCCCCAGCAGGCCCTCCGGCCATCCCTCGCCGTCGATCACCAAAACGCGGTCGATCAGCAGCTGCGGCTCGGCACGCAGCCGCTCGCGCACGGCGGACAGGATCTGTTCGCCGATGCTCTGCCGCTCGGCGTTCATCCGCTGCAGCTGCTCCGCCAGCGGCGCCGCCGCCTCGTCGCTCTCGCTCAGCAGCAGCTGCAGCGCCGTTTCCGGGTCGCCCATGCGCCCGGCGGCGTTGAGCCGCGGCGCCAGCATGAAGGCCACGCCGGTCGCCGTCAGGTCGCGCTCACCGCAGCCGGCGGCGCGGCGCAGCGCGACGATGCCCGGCCGCGTGCTGGCATTGAGCAGCCGCAGCCCGCGGCGGATCAGATCGCGGTTTTGCCCGGTCAGCGGGATCACGTCGGCGATCGTCCCCAGCGTCAGCAGATCCCCGTAGCGGGAAAAGATCGCGTCCCCGTCGCCGTCCAGCGCGCACAACAGCAAAAACGCCACGCCCACACCGGCCAGATCGCGGTGCTCCGCCTCGCTGTCCGGGCGGTGGGGGTCGACCACCGCCGCGGCACGCGGCAGCACCTGCGGCGGCTTATGGTGATCGGTCACGATCAGATCCATCCCCCGCGCCGCGATGTCGTCGGCTTCCTCCGACGTCAGTGCGATGCCGGTGTCCACCGTCACGATCAGCCGCACGCCCTGCTCCGCGGCAAAGGCGATGTCCGGCGCGTGCATCCCGTAGCCGTCGCTGCGCCTCGGGATGCGGTACAGCACGTCTGCGCCCTTGCCGCGCAGATAGTCGTACAGCAGCGCCGTCGCCGTCAGGCCGTCCACGTCGTAATCGCCAAAGACCAGGATGCGCTCGTGCCCGTCCAGCGCACGGCGCAGCCGCTCGGCCGCCGCCTCCATGTCGGCATAGGCATAGGGATCGATCTCCTCTTGCTGCCCGGCCAAGAAGTCATAGACCTCCTCCGGCTCGCGGATCTTACGCGTCGTCAGCAGCAGCGCAAGGAACGGGTTGAGCTCGCACTGCTCCGCAAGCATCGCCGCCGTTTCCGTGTCCAGCGGCGCGATGTTCCAATGTCGGATCCGCATGGCTCACCCCTCCTGTAGTGTATGGATATATAGTCCATTTTATCATTTCGGCCGCCATTATTCAACACCGTTTTCCCGTTTTTTCGCGTTTTTCGGCGATAATCACACGATTATCGCCCGCAAAACGCAAAAAAGGCGATCGTCCCCGGCATGACTGCCGAGGATGATCGCCCGCAGATCCGTTTATCCCTGTTCGCCGTCCTCGGCCGGGACGGCCTCGTCCGCCCCGCCGATGCTGCGCTGCACGGCCAGCTCCTCGATCGCTGCCGCGCGGCCGTCGGGGTCGCGCAGCACGTCTTTTTCCCAAAAATGCACCGGCAGCCAGCCCGCCTGCCGCAGCAGCAGGTCGTTTTTCCGGTCGCGCGCGATGTTCTCGTCGATCTTCTGCGTCCAATATTCGCGGTTGCGGCGCAGCCGCGCCACGCGCTCGTCCCGGTCCTTGCCGTGCCAGAACTCGCCGTCCACGAACACCGCGATCCGGTACCGCAGCACCGCGATGTCCGGCGAGCCGGGCAGTCGCCGGTCGTTTTTGCGATAACGGAACCCGCGCCGCCACAGCGCATGCGCCAGCAGCGTTTCCGCGCGTCCGCCCTTCAGGGCGACGTGCGCCATGCGCGCCCGCGTTTCCGGCGTCGTATCGTAGCTTTTCGGATGCCTCATCCGCGCACGCCCCCGTTCACCGCAGCACCTGCCGGATGATCCACAGCTGCAGCCGCAGCGGCAGGACGTTCAGCAGCAGCAAAAGCGGGTTGCGGTTGATCCGATAGGCAAACCCCGGCCGCCGCTTTTGCAGGATACGCAGCATCTTCTCCGCCACCCGCTCCGGCGGGACGCTGCGCGCCTCCACCCGGTCGACGATGCGCCTGAACCGCGCCGCATTATAGCGGTACAGCTGTGTATCCTCACAAAAGCGGTCCAGCGCCGCCGTCGAGGCCGGCAGCATCGCCGTGCGCACCGCGCCCGCGCGCAGCACGGACACCCGGATCCCCAGCAGCTGCACCTCCATCGCCAGCGAAAAGGCATAGTCGTCCAGCGCCGCCTTCGCCACGGCATAGATGCCGGTGAACGGCAGCGGGTGCAGCACGGCCAACTCGCTCGTCGTCAGCACGATCCGGCTGCCCGCCGTCAACAGCGGCAAAAACACCTTGTTGACCGTCATCGCCCCGAACAGATCCACCGCGAACACACGCTGCAGCGCCTGCGTGTCCATCTCGATGAACGAGTGCAGGGCATACATCCCCGCAAAATGCACCACGGCAAACAGCTGCGGCGTCACCTCGCGCACCTGCCGGGCAGCCGCAAGCAGGCTCTGCTCGTCGGTGATGTCCGCACTGACCGATATCGCACCGGCCGGCAGCTCGCCGCGCCCGACCGCCTCGGCGCGGTCAAGCGCGAACACGCCGTACCCGTTTGAAAGCAGCAGGCGCACCGTCGCCAACCCCATGCCGCCGCACGCGCCGGTCACCAGTACATAGCGCATTCTCCCCACGTCCCTCTCGCGCCGCGTGTCAGCCCGCGTCGGAAACGGTGGGCTGCGCGGTCTTTCGGTCGGTCACCGCCGCGCGCAGCAGGGCCAGCACCTGCTGCTGCATCTCGGCGCTTTTTTCGGCCGTGCCGCTCGTGCGCCGCACGCCGAAATAC
>JAJXDX010000131.1 GCA_021640185.1 Oscillospiraceae bacterium
GATCTTCGGGCCGCCCGTCAGATAGCGCACGCGCAGCCCGAAGATCTGTGTCGTTTTTTCTTCCACGCGTGCCCCTCCTTATCCGGTCATTCGCCGAATTTCTTGATCTCGATCTTATCGATCGTGACGTTCTCCTTCGGCTTGCTGGTCTTTTCGTCGACGTCGACGGCGGCGATCTTATCCACGATGTCCATGCCCTCGTACACCTGACCGAACACGGTGTGCCCGCCGGTCAGGCGCCATGCGCCGTCGAGGTGGATGTTGCCGCCGTTTTTCGCGTACAGCTCCCACACCGCGCTTGGGATGTTCAGCCGGGTATCCGGCGAGATGCCGCCGACCATGCCGGTGATGAACGCATCGACATCCTTATATTTGGCCTGAAAGGTGCTGCCGTAGTATGAAACGTACTGGTCATAGTAGTTTTTGTAGTTGGCATACATCTTGTCATAGTCGTACTGCTCGGCCAGCTGCTCGGCAGTGCTGCCGCTCGGCCCGGCCTGGTTGATGAAGAACTGGCTGCCGTTGGTGTTCACGCCGGAGTTCGCCATCGAGAGCGAGCCGCGCAGGTTGAGGAGCTTTTGGTCGAACTCGTCCTCGAACGGTGTGCCCCATTTGCTCTTGCCGCCGGAGCCGTCGCCCTTCGGGTCGCCGCCTTGGATCATGAAATCCTTCATCACGCGGTGGAAGGTCAGCCCGTTATAATAGCCGTTCTGCGCAAGGGTGGTGAAGTTCTCGACCGCCTTGGGCGCGGCCTCGGGGAAAAAGCGGATCGAGATATCGCCCATGCTGGTGTGCATGATCGCGACGGTGTCGCCCGCCTGCGGGGCTTCCAGCTGGAAGCCGTAGTCCTTATCGGTGTACACGGTGCCGACGTTGTTCTTCACTTCCGTCTTGCCGCCGTCGCCGTTGCCGCACGCGGTCATCGACAGGGCCAGCAGCGCCGCCGTGCCCAGTGCCGTCAGTTTTTTTGTATTCATCCGTATCTCTCCTTATGCCGTCATTTTCGTGCCGGGTCTGTTGAAGGATAGTGCCGGTCAGCCGATCGGCGAACGTCTGGCGATCGGCGGGCGGCCGCCCTGCGGCAGCAGCGCCGACAGCGCCGTCAGCTCGTCGCTCTGCGCCCGCAGGGCGGGCGCGGTATCCGGATCGTTTTGCAGCAGCCGGCCGATGCGGCGCACCGCCCGCACGAAGGCGGGCTGCAGGCGCACGTGCGCCTGCTCGCGCGAAAGCGGGCACTGCGCCCACGCGCGCGGATCGTACCGGGCGCGCACGCGCCCGTCCGCGCCGATCTGCGGATACAGCGGATAGATCCGGCAGGAAAGCGGCCGCAGCCGCCGGTCGCACCGGCCCGTGCAGATCAGCAGATCTGCGCCGTCCGCCGCCGGGCGGACGGAAAGACCCGCCAAAGCCAAGGTCGTGCCGCATCCGGCGGCGCGCTGCGCCAAAAACGCCGCCTCGCCGGGCAGCAGACGCATCCCGTCGCGCCCGCCCTCGTGCGGGCGGCAGCAGCGGCCGCCGCATACCTGCCCGCAGTCGACGGACAGCGGGGTCAGCGTTTCGGTCAGGGCGTAGGCCGCCTGCAGCGTATCCGCGCTCATTCGACGGTGAACACGTCGATGCCGGTGATCGTGACGTCGGTCAGCGGCTTGTCGCTGCGGTCGGTCTTGACCGCGGCGATCTTGTCGACGACGTCCAGCCCCTCGTACACCTGACCGAACACGGTGTGGTGGAAATCGAGGTGCGGCGTGCCGCCGACCTGCCTGTACGCTTCCACCGCCTCGGCGGGGAAGTAGTCCGGCAGCTCCTTCATCTGGGCGATGAAGTTCGGGTGGACGCTGTTCGCCTGCACGATGAAGAACTGGCTGCCGTTCGTCCCCGGCCCGGCATTGGCCATCGACAGCGCGCCGCGCAGATTGTGCAGTGCGGGGGTGAACTCGTCCTCGAAATTCCTGCCCCAGATGCTCTCGCCGCCGCAGCCGGTGGCGGTGGGATCGCCGCCTTGGATCATGAAGCCGTCGATCACGCGGTGGAACACGATGCCGTCATAATAGCCGTTTTTGGCGTGAGTGGTGAAGTTTTCGACCGCCTTGGGCGCATACTGCGGGAACAGGCGGATCGCGATGTCCCCTTCGGTCGTGTGCAGCCGCACGGCAGTCTCTCCGGCGGCGGGTCTGTCCAGCTGAGCCATGCTCATGTCCTCCTTTGGCGCTTATGCGCCGATCAATAGGCCTTGCCCCAATACACCAGCTGATGTGCGGGCTTGCCGCAGCAGACGCAGGTGTCGGACAGGTGCTCCTGTGCGAACGGGATGCAGCGCGAGCCGACGCCGGTCAGTTCCTTGACCCTGTCCTCGCACGCCTCGTCGCCGCACCACATCGCTTTGACGAAGCCGTCGCCGTTTTTGGCCAGCGCTGCGTTGATCTCGTCGATCGAGGTGCAGGCGTAGGTGCGTTTCTCGCGGTTTTGAAGCGCCTTTTCGTACATCCCGTCGCGCACGGCGGACAGCAGCTGCGTCACGCGGATCTCCAGCTCATCCAGCGGCACGACGGTCTTTTCCCGCGTGTCGCGGCGCACGATGACGCACTGGCCGGCCTCGATGTCGCGCGGGCCGAGCTCCAGACGCAGCGGTACGCCCTTCATCTCGTATTCGGCGAATTTCCAGCCGGGGGAGTTGTCGCTGTCGTCGAGCTTGACGCGCACCTTGCCGGCCAGACGGTCGCGCAGCTGCTCGGCCGCTTCCTTTACGCCGGGCTTGTGCGAGGCGATCGGTACGATCACCAGCTGGATCGGCGCGACGGCGGGCGGCAGCACCAGACCGTTATCGTCGCCGTGGGTCATGATGATCGCGCCGATCATGCGCGTGGTCATGCCCCACGACGTTTCGTGGACATAGCGCTTTTCGTTGTTCTTATCCGTGAACTGGATATCGAACGCGCGGGCGAAGCCGTCGCCGAAATAGTGCGATGTGCCTGCCTGCAGCGCCTTGCCGTCGTGCATCAGCGCTTCGATGCAGTACGTCGCCTCCGCGCCGGCGAACTTGTCGCTGTCGGTCTTGCGGCCCTTGATGACCGGGATCGCGAGGAACTCCTCCGCAAAACGGGCATACACATCCAGCATCCGCTCGGTTTCTTCAATGGCCTCCTCGGCCGTGGCGTGCACGGTGTGGCCTTCCTGCCACAAAAACTCGCGCGAGCGCAAAAACGGCCGGGTCGTCTTTTCCCAGCGCACGACGCTGACCCACTGGTTATACAGCTTCGGCAGGTCGCGGTAGGAGTGCACGATGTTCGAGAAATGCTCGCAGAACAGCGTCTCGGATGTCGGGCGCACGCACAGGCGCTCCTCCAGTTCTTCGCTGCCGCCGTGCGTCACCCACGCCACTTCGGGCGCGAAACCCTCGACGTGATCTTTTTCCTTTTGCAGCAGGCTCTCCGGGATGAACATCGGCATATTGACGTTCTCGTGTCCCGTGGCCTTGAACATCCCGTCAAGGATGCTCTGGATGTTCTCCCAGATCGCATACCCGTAGGGACGGATCACCATGCAGCCCTTCACGCTGGTGTAGTCGCTCAGTTCCGCTTTTTTGACGATGTCGGTATACCATTTGGCAAAGTCCTCGTCCATCGGCGTGATCGCTTCCACCATCTTTTTATTGTCCGCCATGCTATCGACCTCTCTCTGCTTTTCGTTTCGCTGTCCTCTGCGCCGTCGCCGCCGCAGAATGATACAGTATAGTATTATAACGTATCTGCGCGCATTTTTCAACCTCTATCTGCCGTTCGGCGAAAAAAAGCGGCGCAGCCGGCCGTTTTTGCCGCGTTTTGCTGCCGTTTTGGGCAAAAAGCGCGGCCGATCTCGCCGCCGTTCAACAAAAAGTAATCGCCCCTTGTCGGATCGCATATGGGATGTATAGGCGTTCCACCGCCCGTTCCGGGAAAGATCTGCCTGTCTTTCTGCTGGTTTTCCACCTTTTCCACCGGGTTTTCCACATTCCCCATACGTTCGTGTGTGAAAAACTTCTTTTACCCACCGTATATCGTCGGCGCATCCGCACAGGATAAACGTGCATATGTCCGCGGCAGCAGAGCCTGCGGGGAAAAGGAGAACGGCGCCCATGATAAAAGGGATCAATCGGGAAATGATCGAGGTCACGCACACCGGCAGCCCGTATTTCGAGCGGGCGTTCCTCGTCGTGCGGCACGGCAGCACCAGACCGCCGGACGAGGTGCTGCACACCATCGCGCAGCGCGTGGTGGAGCAGGCGGACAGCTATGCCGGATTGCGGCGGCAGCACCGCCGTCTGGTGGCGCGGCGGGTGCTGCTGGCCGCCCTTTCCGCGCTGGGCGGCGCGGGAGCGCTGCTGCTCTGCCAGCGGCTGCTTTTTTGAGCCGGGCGGCAGCCGAGCGTATCGGTATGCGCAAAAAAGGAGGACGGATCGTGGTAACACGATCCGTCCTCCTTTTTTTTGGTCTTTTACAGCTTTTTGCCGCAGCGGCTGCAATACTGCGCCTCGGCCGGGTTGCGCCCGCCGCAGGCGGGGCAGGTGCGGTCGCCGCGCTTCGCGTCGATCTGCGCCTGCAGGTCGTCGGCCGCCTTCAGCAGTTCGTCCGCCTGCTGATACAGTTCTCCGGCGATCTCCTCGTCGATCGGGCTGCCGCAGCGGTGGCTGTCGTACAGCAGGCGCCCCAGCGCTTCCATCGTGCTTTCTACCGCACGGTCGTTCTCGGCCAAACGCACCTTCAGGCGCGCCATGTCGGCTACGTCCGTTGCCTTGCGGCCGGCGGCGGCACCGATCTCTTTGGCTTTGCAGAAGATCTCTTCCCACGTTTTCATCCGTTATCGCTCCTTACCCGGTTTTTTGGCGGCGTGTGCCGCCCATACCATGATCATACGCTATTTTTTGCGTTCTGTCTACCCCTGCGGCGAAATTTTTTTGCCGTGGGTGGCATAAAATGCGGGCACGGCGTCCTTGCGTGCCAGCATCTCGTCCAAGCCGTCGTTGTATTCGTAGGGGAATTTGTAGTTGAAGATGCGCTCCAGATAGTCCGTGCCCGGCTCCTTGAGCTTGCTCACCGCGCCCGCGCCGCAGCCCAGCACCGTGTGCGTTTCGTCCATGACATAGACGTTGTACAGCCCCTCGTATCCCGGCTTTGCCCAGCCGACGTTCTCCTGCCCGCCGACGGTGCGGCTTTGGCGGTAAAGGTAGTAGGGGAGGAAGCCCGCCGCGCCGAGCCGTTCGGCCGACAGGGCGACCATGCGCACCGCATCGTCCTGCACGCGGTAATCGGCGCGGTGCTGCAGCATCAGGTTGGAGGCGCGTTTCATCGACAGGGTGTGCACCGTCACGCTTTCGGGATCCAGCGCCAAGATTCGCGCCAGCGTGTCGGCGAAGCCGTCGAAGGTATCGCCCGGCAGCCCGGCGATCAGATCGGTGTTGATGTTGGAAAAGCCCGCCGCACGCGCCATGGCGAAGGCATCGTAGAACTGCTCCACCGTGTGGCGGCGGCCGATGCCGTCGAGCACCGGCTGCTGCAGCGTCTGCGGATTGATGCTCACCCGGCCGACGCCGGCGGCGCGCAGCACGCGCAGCTTTTCCGGCGTGACGGTGTCCGGGCGACCCGCCTCGACGGTGTATTCCCGCAGATGCGACAGATCGAAGTTGTCCGCGACGGCGGTGAGGACGCGATCAAGCTGTTCGGCGGACAGCGTCGTCGGTGTTCCGCCGCCGAAATACACACATTCCAGCCGCAGGCCGAGCCGCTGCGCGATCTGCCCGGTGTAGGAAAGCTCCCGGCACAGCGCGTCCACGTAGGCGGGGATCAGCCGTCCGGCCCGCTCGACGGTCTGCGACACGAACGAGCAGTAATCGCACCGCGTGGGGCAGAACGGGACGGAAACGTACAGCGAGTAGGAGTCCGGCCGCGACAGCGCGAGCAGCCGGTCCTCCGCCGCCAGCGTGCGCGTGCACAGCGCGCGCTTTTGCTCGCTGACCAGCAGCCGGTCGCGCAGATAGCGCTCGGCGCCGTCCGCGCCGAGATCCCTCGTCAGGCGGCGCAGCAGCTTGACCGGGCGCACGCCGGTCACCAGCCCCCACATCGGCTCGCTCCCGAGCAGGCGGGAGAGCAGCCGGTACAGCAGCGTGCACAGTTGCAGTTCTTCCTCGTCATGTCCCGCATCGGCGGGCAGCGGCGCGGTCAGTTCCTCGTCGAAGCCATCGATCGTCAGGCGGCAGGACAGCTGTCCCGCCGGGGCATTTCTTGCGCGAATTGGACAAGCTGCA
>JAJXDX010000132.1:0-5879 GCA_021640185.1 Oscillospiraceae bacterium
CTGCCCAGCAGTGCGGCAACGGCCAGCAGCGCAAGCGCTCCGCGTCCCGCGATCAATACTTTTTTTACCATTGCCGCATCTCCCTTTCCTCCGTTGCCCGCACCGAGATATTCGCGTTTTGCACATGAAGATCCGCTTTGATCGGCGTTTTTGTTTCGATATCCTCATAATACCATCGATATCGACAGATCGCAATTCTCTTTCTTTGTCAGATAGTACGGTATTTTTACCTTATCGCGATCTATCCATCCCGCTCTGTTCCCCGGCAAAAACGCAAAAGCCGGGCGGGACCACGATGTGGTCCCGCCCGGCGGAAGTTCAGCTATCTAGTTGTTTTTCGGCTTACAGCGACTTCAAGATGTCGATCACCGTTTCCAGCTGCTCCGGACGCACCTTGTCGGGGAACGTCCCGTTCCTCACGCAGTCGGCGAAATAATCGATCTCGTTAGCATAAGCGTCGCTCTGCGGCAGCCCGATGTCGCCGGTATCGCCCACCTTCGCCTCGGCGGAGAGCGGCTCGAACACCTTGCCCTCCTGCTCGTAGACGGTCAGCTTGCCGTGCTCCCACGCCACGACGGCGTGCTCGAACTGGAAGCGGAAGCCCGCCGTGAAGGGATACGGCGAATCGTACCACGCCGCCTCGGCCGTGACGAAGAAGCCGTCGAACTCATACGTCGCGACGAAATAGTCCTGCTCCGGCCGCCGTGCGCGGCGGTCGCTCGCCCCTTTCGGCGCACCGAAAGCATAGACGAGGAAGTCCAGATCGTGGATGTGCAGATCGAACGGCACCAGACCGCTGCGCTTTTCATCGCTCATCCAGCCGTCCCAGCTCCACTTCGGACGCACGCCGATCCGCTGCATCATGCCGGACAGCAGCTTGCCGTAGCGGCCGCCGGTGTAGACCTGCCGGACATATTCGTATTCCGGCCAGAACCGCAGCACCTGCGCGATCATGAAGCAGACACCGTTTTTGTGCGCCGTACCGTACACCCGCGCGACGTCCTCACGCTTGAGGGACACCGGCTTTTCGCACAGCACATGGATACCGCGCTCCATCGCCTGCACGGCGAAGTCGGCGTGCAGATAAGTCGGCAGACAGATATCCAGAATATCGATCTGCTCGTTGTCCAGCATCTCGCCAAAATCGGTGTAACGGTGCTTGTCCGGATACTTCTCCATCTGTTCCGGCCGGATATCGCACAGCGCGACCAGCTCCGCGTCTGCCATGGCCTCCCACGCCGGGATGTGTGCGCCGCTGATCCCGCCGACGCCGACCAATGCTACCTTCAGCATAGCTTTCACCCTCCGTAAACTTCGTTGATGATGTTCTGCAGATAATCGCGGGCATACAGGATGTCCGCGTTCTGCTGCGCGCCGTCGATCTCGCGCTCGATCGTGACCGAGCCGTCATAGCCCAGCTCGTGCAGCTTGACGAACAGCGCACGGAAATCCACCTTACCGTCGCCGATGCGCGTTTCCTCGCCCAGATCGTGGCCGTTCGTCGGATAACGGCCGTCCTTCGCGTGCAGCCCGCGCACGTATTTACCGAACACGTCCAGTGCGTCCACGGGGTTCGCCTTGCCGTACAGGATCAGGTTGGCCGTGTCCAGATTGACGCCGAGGTTATCGCACCCCACCTGCTCGAAGCAGCGCAGCATGGTCACCGGCGTTTCCTGCCCCGTTTCGAACAGCAGATACTGCCCATTGCCCTTCAGGTGCTCCGCCACCTGACGCACCGCATCGCAGAACGGCAAAAACTGCGGGTCGTAGGGGTTCTCCGGGATGAAGCCCATGTGTGTGACCACGTCCGTGATCTGCAGCTGATGCGCGAAGTCTGCGCCGTCGCACAGGTTTTTGATGCGCATCGCCCGATATTCCGGCGGGACGAGGCCCAGCGTTTTTTGCCCCTCGTAGAAGTTCCACGTGACCGGGCCTTCCCAGCCGCACCAGAACGCCGAGGGCGTCACGCCGTATTCGTCGAGCATCGCGCGCAGGGCGGCGGCGTTCTCGTCCGTCCGGAACGCGGGCTGCCAGCTGAGCAGCTGACAGCTGCAAAACCCGCCGTCACGCAGCGTTTGGAATTTCTGCGGCAACTCGTTGATGTCGTTTAAGTATACGCAAGTACCGATATCCATGTTTTCCGCCTTTCTGCCGCCGATCTGACCAAAACCGCGATCAGATCACCGGCAAGTATTGTATTTCGTTCGTTTTTATGGTATCATAGCCAAAGCAGAAAGAATAGGACGATCTTGACCACTATTTGGACGCCATTGACTTTTTTTGAGGAGGGACGGTCATGCCGCTGGACAGCCAAAAGGAACTGACCCCGGTCATCTACGGCAACAGTGCGGTCAAGATCCTGCCGCCTTTTCGGATCGAACGGGACAGCCTTTGCTTCACCGCACATTGGCACGAGCGAATGGAACTGATCCTGATCAAAGACGGCGCGATCACCTTGCAGATCGGCGAGCGGACGATCGAGGCTCAGGCGGGCGCGCTGGCGATCGTGCCGCCGGAGCGACCGCACAGCGGAAGGACGACGCACAGCGCCGTCACCTATCACACGATGATGTTCGACGTCCAGTCGTTTTATAACCAGACGCACGCCGTGCAGCGGCTGCTGCCGCCGATCGTGCAGCAGCGGGTCGACTTTTTACCGGTCACGCGCGATCCGCAGATCGTCGGCCTGATGCGCGAGCTGCTGTCCGAGCCGGACGAGAAAGACGACTTCACCCCGCTGTTCATCATCGGCCGGGTGTACGAGCTGCTGGGGCTGCTGTACCGCCGCTGCCGCACCGAAACGCAGCCCGTCCCGCCAACGGCCGACCGGATGCAGCAGGTGATCGACTACATCGCGGCGCACAGCGGCGAGGACATCGGTTCCGCCTCGCTCAGCCGCCTGTTCGGCTATGACGAGGCGTATTTCTGCCGCCGTTTCCGCGCGGCGACCGGGCTATCCCCGATGCAGTACATCCGCATATTGCGGCTGGAGCAGGCGCGGCGGCGGCTGGAGGAAACGGACGACCGCATCGCCGACATCGCGGCGGCGTGCGGCTTTGCGGACGCCGGCTATTTCACGCGGTGCTTCGGGCAGCATTTCGGCCTGTCGCCCAAGCAGCACCGCCTGCGCGCCAAGCAGGCGCAGGAAAACTAGATGACGCAAAAAAGCCGCAGGCGCAGCCTGCGGCTTTTGTTTATCGGTCATCTGAGCTCGGCGGTGAACACGATCGTGTGCCCGTCCCCGATCAGCTGGGCAAAGATCTGCCCGTGATGCCCCTCGGCGATGCCGCGGGCGATCGACAGCCCGATCCCAAAACTGTCGCCCTCGCCGCTGCGCGACTTGTCGGCACGGTAGAACCGGTCGAACAATCGTCCGAGTTCCCCGGCCGCGGGCGGATCTGTACAGGCATTCTCGCAGCGGATGTCCACGCCGCGCCGCGCGCAGGAAAGCGAAAAGCGGATCGGCGTATCCGGCGCGGCATACTTGACGGCATTGTCTAACAGGATGGAAACGAGCTGCCGTACGGCATACTCGTCGCCGGAATAGACGATGTCCGGCTCGACAGACAGCACCAATTCGTGCCCGGCCTCCTCGGCAAAATCGGCAAAGGATCCCGCCGTTTCCTGCACCGCGTCGCTGACCGCGAAACGGCTCATGCGCAGCGGCTCGTCCTCCTCGTCCATGCGCGACAGGCGGACGAGGGCGGCCACCAGTTTCGTCAATTTGTCGGTCTGCCCCAGCGCCTTATCGATCCATTTTTGCTGGCCGCTCTCCATCTCCAGCACCTTCAGGCAGGTGTTGATCACGGTGATCGGCGTTTTCAGCTCGTGGCTCGCATCGGTGATGAACTGCTTCTGCCGCTCGGATGCCTGCACGACGGGATCGATCGCCCGGCGGGCGAACAGCAGCACCGCCACATAGACCAAAAGCGTGCACACCGCACTGGCGGCAAGCGAAAGCAGCACGGTCTGCCACACCGCGTGCATCTTCTCCTTGCAGGACAAAAACACCGCCGTATAGCCGTTGCTCGTTCGGCGTATGCTGTAGCGGAACGCGTGTCCGCTCGTGTAGCCGCTGCCTTCGCCGCGGCGCAGGGCAAAGCGCAGATAGCTGTCCACGTCGTCCTGCGTCACGGATACGATCTTGCCCAGATCCGACGCGGTCAGCGTCCCGTCCCCGGTATACCGCAGCACGAAATAGCGCATGGAGTACGGCAGCTCTTTATTGTCGTCGTTCCCGCCGCCCGGACGCTTCTCCGGCGGCGATATGTCGCCGCTTTTCGGCGGGAAGCCCCGGTCGGCGGCGATCATGCTCAGCTTGCCGTCCAAGTCGCGGCCGACGGAGATGTAGTTGGCCGCGTTCAGGATCAGCGACAGCAGCAGCAGTACGGAGATGACCGACAGCATCGTGATCCGGATAAAGCGTTTTCGCAACCGTTCGATCAACCGCGCGGCACCTCCTCGGGGATCATCATCATGTAGCCCATCCCACGGTTCGCGCGGATGAGCGTCTGCGAGCCGATCGCGCGGATCCGCTTGCGCAGGTTAGAGATGTGCACCCAAACCACGTTGATCTCCGCATCGCTGTCCCAGCCCCAGATGCGTTCCATGATCCGCTCGGTCGGCAGCACGACGTTCGGTGAGCGCATGAACAGCTCCGCCACCTGATACTCGCGGCTGCTCAGCCGCGCCTTCTGCCCCGTGCGGGTACATTCGATCAGCCCCGTGCCGGGATCGAGGCGCAGATCGGCGAAGGTCAGCACGTTCGGGTGGTATTCCCCGGCGCGGCGCAGCATGGCGCGCACGCGGCAGATCAGTTCGTCCGGCTCGAACGGTTTTGGCAGATAATCATCCGCGCCCGCGTTGAACCCGGCGATCCGGTCGTCCTTTTCGCCCTTGGCCGTCAGCATCATCACCGGGGTACGGATGCCGCGCTCGCGCAGTTTCTGCAGCGCTTCCATCCCGCTCATCTTCGGCATCATCACGTCCAGTACGATCGCATCGTACCCGCCGCCCGACGCATAGTCCAAGGCATCCTGCCCGTCATATACGGTATCGACGACAAAAGCGTTTTTTTCAAAAAACACCGTCAGGGCCTCGGCCAGATCCCGTTCATCTTCTGCGATCAGTATACGCATTTTCCATCGACCTCCGTTTTTTGTTCGATCGGTTCCTATCTGTAATAAAAGATAACCAGTACTCCTAAAATATACCTAAAGCTGTACCTTTAAGTGCGTTTTATCCCACCGCGCTACACTACAGCCAAAGGAGGGATCCGTATGATCCGAAGAAATCGCTTCACCCGGCTGTTCGCCGTGATCACGGCGATCCTGCTTATCTGTTGTACGGTACCGTTCTGCGCATCGGCACAGCAGATCGACCTGACCGGTGCCACGCGCCTGACGTTTTCCGACGGCGGCATCACCGCCGCCGACGGCAGCAGCACCGCTTATCAGATCAAGGGCACGGCCCTGACGATCGACGGCGCCGGGACCTATGTCCTGTCCGGCACGTGCGCTGACGGCAGCGTCACGGTCAAAAAGGGCACGACCGGCGTCACGCTGGTGCTCGACGGCCTGACGCTGACCGGCAAGACCACCGCGCCGATCGCCTGCAACAAAAGCACGGCGGTCACGATCGTGGCGGCGGACGGCACGGTGAACACCTTGGCCGACACCGAACAAAACAATGACGATACGCACCCGGAGAACGAGGCGGCGGAGAACGCGGTCATCAAATGCAAGGACGGCTCGCAGGTGACGCTGTGCGGGAGCGGGACGCTCAAGATCGAGGCGAACGGCAAAAACGGCATCAAGTCCGGCGAAACGACGGACGAGGAAGGCGAAGCGTGGCTGAAGATCCGCGAGCTGACCCTGTCG
>JAJXDX010000132.1:5889-6214 GCA_021640185.1 Oscillospiraceae bacterium
CCGGTGCCTCGGTCACGATCGAGAGCGGCAAGATCACCGTCAGCGCCGCCGACGACGGCATCCACAGCGACTGCACGCTCACGATCGGCGCGTCCGGCACGGCCGGGCCGACGATCGACATCGAAAAAAGCAACGAAGGGCTGGAGGCGGCCCAACTGACGATCGCGTCCGGCACGATCACGGTCAACGCCGATGACGACGGGCTCAATGCCGCCAACAAGTCGCTGTCCGACTACGCGTTCTCGATCACGATCGCCGGCGGCACGCTGAAGGTGACGGCCGGCGGCGACGGACTGGATTCCAACGGCGCGCTGACCATCTCCGG
>JAJXDX010000133.1:0-770 GCA_021640185.1 Oscillospiraceae bacterium
AATGGTCCTTCGGCGATCAGGCGGACAAGTTCCGCCTCGCGCATCTGCAGGAGGCGCTGACTTTCGTGCCCTTCGGCGTGGCCGTGGACGAGTTCCAGCACATCTGCTATGCCCATCCCGAGCTGACGCCCAAGGAGCGGACGTATCAGTGGCACCTGCTGGAGGAAAAGTATATGCCGTGGCGCAAATACGATAATGACCCATTCATGGCGCGCGGCGGCTTCTGGTATCATAAGCTGCACATCTTCCTCTATCCGTTCTATTACATCAACTACACGCTCACCACCATGGGCGCGATGGAGTTCAAGAAAAAACACGCCGAGGATAAGCCGGCCGCGTGGCAGGATTATCTGAACCTGTGCAAGACCGGCGGCAGCCGCAGCTATCTGGAAACGCTGCGCTATGCGCATTTGGCGAGCCCGTTCGAGGCGGGCTCCGTCGAGCGCGCCTGCGGCTATGCGGCAGAGATCCTGCAGGAACAGATCGCCGCGCAGGAGCAGAAGGCGTAACGGTGTCTTGCAGACTGCCTCTTCACTATTCACGATGACTGATGACTTCAAAGATCGGCGGCAGTAGCGAGTGAAAAGTGGACAGTGGATAGGGAAAAAGACAGATCGGCAGGCATCATTCGATGTCTGCCGATCATTGGCCTGCCCGGAGGGATCCCGGACCCTGCTTTTCACGGAAGAAGCCCTCTGCGCAGCCACCGAACATCCCGCTGCGAAAAGCTTACACTTTTGCCTGCAGCAAAAGCGGCGGCGTTTCTGCTG
>JAJXDX010000133.1:780-6175 GCA_021640185.1 Oscillospiraceae bacterium
TTTCTGCTGACCCATTGGATGAACAAAACAAGAACGGCACCGCTTTTGCGGTGCCGTTCTTGTTTGGCGCGCCCGAAGGGATTCGAACCCCCGACCTTTTGATTCGTAGTCAAACACTCTATCCAGCTGAGCTACGAGCGCAGGTGTCTATCGACGACCCGTTGCCTGCCATCGCCGACAACGTTTGCTATTATACCGCCAAATGCGGAGAATGTCAAGAGGAAATTTTCGATCCGGCAAACTTTTTTCTGCCGTTCATCATCTGCCGCCGATCGTTCGGCATCCGCCGCACCCGTACCGCGGCGGTCAGCCCCGCGCGCGGAAAACGAAGGCGTCCTGTATGCGGTAGCTGACGAAGAACAGCAGCGTATCGACCACCGCCTTGACGATCACCTTCGGTATGGGCAGCAGCGTACAGAAAAGCCACACCAGCAGGGCAGAAACGTTCATCTGCGCCACGCACAGCAGCGCGTACCGCCACAGCGAGCCGCCGATCCGCTCCTTGCGGCGGAACACGGCCAACCGGTTGAGCGTGTAATTGAACGCGGCCGAAAGCACGCGCGATGCCACGGTGGCCAAAAAGACCGCCGCGATGAGCGGCTGCGTGACGAACACGACGCGCGCAAACAAAGCAAACAGCGCAAGATCCGCCGCCGCGGACAGCAGACTGCTGCCCGCGAAGCGGAAAAACTGCCGCAGGATCGGCAGATAGATGCGCACGCTGTCACGGATCGGACGGAAATGGCTGCTCTCGTTGCCGTCGATGTAGATCGTGCCGATCGGCAGCTCACCGATCGGGATCTGCCGCTCGCCCAATGTCAGCAGGACGTTCGTTTCGTACTCGAAGCGCTCGCCGGGCACATCGCCCAGCATCGGCAGCATCGCGCGCGGAAAGCCGCGCAGGCCGGTCTGGCTGTCGCTGACCCGCACGCCGCAGAACAGCCGCAGCACAAGGCAGGTGGTGCGGTTGCCGAAACGGCTGCGCCCCGGCACGTGGGGATCCGAAAAATCGCGCACGCCCAGATAGGCACGGGTATCGTCCGTCAGCAGCGCCTGCGCGACGCGGCGCACGTCGTCCGCGGCGTGCTGCCCGTCGCCATCCACGGTCACGACGCCGCGGCATTCCGGCCGCTCGGCCAAAATGAACGCGGACCCGGTCTTGAGCGCGCGACCCTTGCCGCGGTTGACCGGATGGGTCAGCACCGTCACCTGCGGCCGCGCCGCCAAGGCATCGAACACCGGACGGTGCGCGGCATCGCTGCCGTCATCGACCAGCACGATATCCGAAAAGCCGACCCCGATCAGCGACGAAACGACCCCGGCAAGCTTTTCGTCCGGGTCGAGCGACGGGATCAGCACCGTGACCGCCGACAGTTCCATGCGTTTTCCCTCCTGCAAGAGCGAACTGCCGGACAGCTCTGCCCGGCAGTTCGTATTATACCAGATATATCCCTCCGGCGCAACCCCCGTCACGGGTGTGCGACGACCCCGGCGAACAGCAGCGTATCCCCCGGCCCGGTGACGAGGAACATGAACGGCCGATCGAACCGCAGCGTGAGCGGGTCGGCCTTCGGCGGCATGGCGTTGCCGGCCGTGGCTACCGTGAAGGCAGCCGCCTCGCAGCCCTTCTCATCCACCGTGACGCGGCACGCGTGCCGCGCCTCGCTGACGTAGGCGGTGTCATCCGTCAGCAGCGCAGACAGATCCGCCTTGCCGCCCGCGAACACATCGGTCACGCCCAGCCGCTGCAGCACGGGGATCAGATCGGTATCGCCCGTCACGTCAAAACGGGGCAGCTGCACCGTCAGCCGATATCTGCCGATCTTCTCCTTTCTCTGCTTCGTCAGCAGCGAGAGCAGCTCGCCGCCGTCGATCAGCTCCGCCGTGCCGACGCCCTCATCCGGCAGCACGACCCACATCCCGAAGGGCGTATCGGAAGAAAACGGCAGGTAGACCGCGCTCATCCGATCGCCGACATACGCCTCACCGATCGACCGGGAAAGCTCCATCATCTGCACCGTCGTGTCGCCGTCCGGCGCATGGAACGCGGCCGGCTTCGTCAGGGAAGGCGGGAACCGATCTGCCCATTCGGCGCGAAACCAGATCGTCCCGAGCAAGACCATCAGCGTGTTCGCGTTCGTTTTGAACTGCCGCGCCTGCTCGTCGAGCAGACCGCCGGTCTGCCGACCGATCCAGTCGTGTATGGCGGCATCGTACCCCGACGTGCCCACCTTGCCCGAAAAGGACGAGGCATGATAGCGCCGTGCCAGCGTATCGACCGTTTCGTGCCGATACGCCGCCGCATCAGACAGCCACAGCGACGCGGCCAGCCGCGACATCGTCAGCCCGTCGTCCAGATAGTTCGCGTTCCACAGCGCGTCCGCCTTCGTGCGCAGGGCCGCGGTGTCCCGCACGCCCAGCAGCGAGAGGATCTGCTTTTGCGTGTTCCCGGCCGTGCATTCGGCCAGCATCGACAGGGTAAGATAGATGTTCAGCGGCGAACAGGCACGGTCGTCCGCTTTGCCGTCATCCGTGATCAGCAGCCGGCCCAGCAGCTGCTGATACACCTTCTGCATCCCGGCCCCCTGCCCCTGCAGCATGGCTGCCTGCGCCTCTGCGGCATCTATCCTCTTCCGGCGCTGCTCGTATGTTTCGTCCTCGTCGTACTGCGGCATCGTGGGGTAGCTGGCTTCGGCCAGCGCTTTTGCCTCGCCCTCGATCACCTGCGGTGGCGTCGGCGAGGTCGGTGCGGCCGACGGCTCCGGCGTATCGGACACGCCCTCGATCACCTGCGGCGGCATCGGCGAGGTCGGTGCGGCCGACGGCTCCGGCGTATCGGACACGCCCGACGCGGTGGGATCCGTCGCAGGCAGATGCCGCCCGAACAGCGGCACGGCGACGGCCACACCGGCCGCCACGCACACGCACGCCGCCGCCGCGATCAGCCGCTGCCGCAGACGCTTGCGGCGGCGCTCCTCTCCGGCGGCACGCGCGCGCTGCGTTTCCTCCAGCAACTCGTCGCTCAGCCCGCCGACGGCGTCATCGATATCCTGTGCTTTCATCCGATCAGCTCCTTTTGCTCCAATTCTTCGCGGAGGGCGCGGCGCACACGGTACAGTGCGGTCTTGAGCTGCCCTTCGGTCATGCCCAGCCGCTCGGCCACCGTACGCACGGGTTCAAGGAAGAAATAACGGCTGACGAACGCCTGCCGCAGCGGCGGCGTGAGGGTGCGGAGGAACCGCTCGATCTCGGCGGTCAGCTGGCGCGTTTCGGCCAAACGGTACGGCTCGTTTTCGTCCGGGACGCACTCGGCCAGTTCCTCCAAACAGAGCGCGTAGCTCTCCCCCGCCCGTTTCTGCGCCGCTTTGCGGCGCAGCCGGTCGACCGCCGTCTGCCGGACGAGCCGCAGCAGGTATCCGCCCAAAAACGCGGGGCGCTGCGGCGGGATGGAGCGCCATGCCGCCAGATAGGTGTCGTTGACTGCCTCGTCGCTGTCGCCGCGGTCGCCCAGCATCCGGCAGGCGGTCAAGAACAGCATACGTCCGTAGTACGCGTCCGTTTCACGGATCGCACGCTCATCCCGCTGCCAAAAAAGCGCCACGATCATGCCGTCGCGCGCCCGCTCCTCATCCGTCATCCGCTCTCCCCCGTTTCCTTGCCCTCTCGCCCCTATTCCCGCAAAAAAAGCCGATCGGTCACGAGCTTTTTGGGGACAAAAACGGCCGCCGCCGGAGCAGACCGCTCCGTCGACGGCCGTTGGCCGAGGTTTTGCTGTTTTGCGGCATTACGTCCCGTTTCCGGGCGTGCCGCCGTTTTGCGGCGGCTGTCCGGCCGTCTGTGCATAGTACGCCTGCCGCGCTTCGCGCAGACGCTTGGCCTCGCGGCGGCGCTTGCGCGTCGCCAGCAGAACGATCGCGATCACGACCGCGACGAACAGCAGCAGCGGCAGCATCCACACCAGCGCCACGAAAATATCGCCGACCACCTCTACCGCGTTTTTGAACGTACCGGTCAGCGCATCCAGCAGCCGCGCACCATAGGACTGATGTGCCGCGCTGGTCAGCCCGATCTGATCGAGACTGACCGTGACGGTCGCCATGCTGACCTGACTGTCGTAGCGTTTGAGCTGCCCGGTCAGGCTGTCCAAGCTCCCCTGCACGTCCGCCAGCGCCTTTTCCAGCTCCAGCAATTCGCTGAGCGAAGAAGCCTTGTCGATCAGTTCCAGCAGCCGGTCGCGCTGCGCGGTCAACGCCTTGACGCGCGCGTCGACGTCGTAGTATTCGTCGGTGATGTCCTTCTCGTTATGCGTGCGGTACAGCACGTTGCCGATCTGCCCCAGCCCGTCCGCGAAGCCGCCCAGCTTCGCCACCGGGATCCTGAGGGTATATTCGGCGCTGCCGCGGCCGCTGTCGGTGCCGCTGATGCGGCTGCTCTCGATATAGCCGCCGTTGTCCTTCGCCAGCCGCTCCAGCGCAGCAGCGGCAGCCGCGGCGTCCTTGACCTCGATGTTATACGTCGCGGTCACGATCACCTTGCGCGTTTCGGCGACCGAGCCGTCCGTCCCCGGCGTCGCTTCGTCGCTTTGTTCACCACGGTACGCCGAGCCGTTCCCCGTGCCTGCCTTGTTGCCGCTCTCCGGCGCGGCCTTGCCGCAGCCGGAAAGCAGGATCAGCCCCGCACAAAACAGCGCGATCAGGGCAAGGATGCGTCTTTTTTTGTTCATCTCGTTCTCCTTTTGCCGTTTCCGGTCAGCTGCGCACTGTGGCAGGGAACACCTTCACCTCGCCGAACGCCGTCGCCCGATAGATCCCGTCGCTCTCCTGCGCATCGCCCCAAAAGTCACACACGACCAGCGAGCCGACCGTGATCTCGTCCGGGGCGCAGCGCTCGCCGTCGATCGTACACACCGCAGCGGTGCGCGGGATCGTCAGCTCGTAGCGGATGTCGCCGACCTTGCTGATGACCGACAGCTCGGCGATGCGCCCATCCGCATCGACGCGCACCTGCTGCACCGTGCCGGACAGATCCACCGTCCCGCCGCCGGACGGCCAAAACAGCAGCGCCGCCCCGCACAGCAGCACGGCAGCGACCGCCGCACAGGCCGCGCGCACCGCGCCGCGCCGGCGCGCCCGCCGCATACAGTGCCGAACGGCCTCCTGTGACGTGATCCCCGCCTGTCTGATCTCGGTCATGCAAAACACCCGCTTTCCTTTTTCTGTCTTCATCATAGCATATCAAAAAGGGAAGTGCAATAATTATGACAAAACTGTAACCATTTTTTATCGGACAAAGAAAAATTCGCACAAACGCAGGAAAAGATCTGCTTGCGCCGCGGCCGCAGATGGGCTATACTGACAGCAGGAACGAAAAAGGAGGACTGTCCGATGTATCAGGC
>JAJXDX010000134.1 GCA_021640185.1 Oscillospiraceae bacterium
ACGGTGTAGATCATGTCGTTGTTCGACACCGGGGTGTCCGTCCGGCCGCCCTGCAGGAAGCCGACGCCCGTCAGCCGTCCGGAGCCGATGGCCTTGAGCCCTTCGTACTGCTGCCAGCCCTTGGTCTTGAGATACTTATCGACGAACGGCGGCAGGATGCACAGGATACGCGCCTTTTTGTCGTCCGCCAGCACAAATGTCCACAGCAGCGGGAACACGCCCGAAACGGCGGCCAGTCCGATGACGTAGTACAGGATATTGACCCCGGCGACGAACATCATCGCCAAAAAGATCATCACGAACACCAGCGCCGTGCCGTCGTCCCCCTGCAGGAACACCAGCGCGACCGGCACCAGCGCGTGCAGCCCCAGCAGCAGCACCGTGCTGAAACGGTGCAGATCCTTCTGCACGCGGGAGAGATGCACGGAGAACGTGATGATGAACGTGATCTTCATCAGCTCCGCCGGTTGGAACGTGATGCGGAACGAGCCGATGCTCACCCCCAGCCACGCCTTATCGTCCGCGCCGTTGACGCCAAGCCCCAGCGGCGTGAGCGTCAGCAGCACCAGCAGCAGCGTGACCCCCGCCCAGATCGGCCAGCGGCGGCAGATGTCCTCGTGGTCGATCTGGCTGATGAACAGCGCGGCGGTCATCCCCACTGCGGTGGCGACGATGTGCACCAGCGTGCCGCGCATCCCGCTGCCGACGTGCGTATTGGCGGAAAAAACGAGCATACAGCCATAGACCGATGCTGCCAGTGAAAGCAGGATCAGCCGCATATCCGAATAGCGGAAAAAGTTTCCGAGCGAGGAGATCGTGGAGCGTTTTGCCATAGTCGCCTCCCAAAACGCAGAGCTGTGGTGCGGTTTATTCCTCTATTATAGCGAACTTTTCCGCAAGATGCAAGTTTTCCTTTTTTTTTAAAGAAAAATGTGCTATGATAAGAGCAAAACGGAGGTGAGGGCATGGA
This sequence comes from Oscillospiraceae bacterium, assembly GCA_021640185.1. GTDB lineage: Bacteria > Bacillota > Clostridia > Oscillospirales > Acutalibacteraceae > UBA5905. The sequence goes on from JAJXDX010000134.1 coordinate 971, forward strand.
CGACGGGCAGAAAAACGCGGTGGTGACCCGCTCGCCGCAGGAAACGGAGCAGTTCGGCGAGCAGCTGGCGCGCGAGGTGCGCCCCGGCACGGTGATCGCGCTGTTCGGCGGCATGGGTATGGGCAAGACCGCCCTCGTGCGCGGGCTGGCCCGCGGCATGGGCCTTTCGGCCGAGGTATCCAGCCCCACCTTCGCCATCGTGCACGACTACGGCGGGCGGCCGCCGCTGATCCACTTCGATATGTACCGCGTGACCGGGTGGGACGATCTGTATTCCACCGGCTTTTACGACTATCTGGACGCCGGGGCGGTGCTGGTGGTCGAATGGAGCGAGAACATCGAGGGCGCGCTGCCGCCCGACGCCGTCCGACTGCATATCTCCGCGCCGGACGAACACACCCGCGTGATCGAAAGAGAGTGAGCCGTTTGCCTACCATCCTTGCCGTGGATACCACCGCCACGCCCGTGTCCTGCGCCGTCGTGCGCGACGGGCGCGTGCTGTCGTCATACTTTTCCCACACCGGGCTGACCCACAGCCAGACGCTGCTGCCGATGGTGGAGCACGTGCTGCGCCTGACAGAGCTGACGCCGGAAAACCTTGATGCGATCGCCGTCGATGTCGGGCCGGGATCGTTCACCGGCGTGCGGATCGGCGTGGCCGCCGTGAAGGGGCTGGCCTTCGCGCACGAGATTCCCTGCGTGGCGGTGTCGACGACGCAGGCGATGGCACAGCCCTTCGCCGGGCTGCCCGCCGACGCGACGGTGTGCTGTGTGATGGATGCCCGCCGCAGGCAGGTATACACGGCGCGATACGCACTGGATGCGGACGGCACGCTGACGCGGCTGACGCCGGACGAGGCGATCACCGTGGACGAATTGACCGCCGCCCTGCGCGCGGAACGCGAAAATTGCGGAAAAACGGAAAAAAACCAAAAAAAAACCGTGATCTTGGTTGGCGATGGCGCAGAAATGTGCTATAATACCATGAAGGACGAGCTGCCGGGCGTGACGCTCGCGCCGCCGGCGCTGCGGATGCAGTCCGCCGTCGGGACGGCGCTGTGCGCCGAGCGGCTGTTTGCCGAAGGGCAAACCGTCACGCCGGAGCAGCTTTTGCCCGTTTACCTTCGCCTGCCGCAGGCCGAGCGCGAGCTGCGCTCCCGCTTGGCCGCCGAACAGGCGGCATCCGCCGATCGTCCGTCCACAGGCCAATGATAACATTTTGGAGGTACAACGCCATGCAAAACGAACCGTTCATCGCAGATCACCCGCTGATCCAGCACAAGGTCACCCTGCTGCGCGACAAAGCGACCAGCTCCAAGCAGTTCCGCGAGCTGATCAAGGAGATCACCGAACTGATGGTGTACGAAGCCACGCGCGATCTGCCGGTCTGCGAGATCGAGGTCGAAACGCCGATCACCGTGGCCAAGAGCAAGGTCATCGCCGGGCGCAAGCTGGCGTTCGTGCCGATCCTGCGTGCCGGTCTGGGCATGGTCGACGGTGCGCTGGAGCTGATCCCGTCCGCCCGTGTGGGCCACATCGGGATGTATCGCGACGAGAAAACGCTGGTGCCGCATCCGTATTATTGCAAGCTGCCGCACGACATCGAGGAGCGCGACGTGATCGTGCTCGATCCCATGCTCGCCACCGGCGGTTCCGCCATCGATGCGATCGATCAGATCAAAACGCGTTCGCCGCGCAGCATCAAGTTCATGTGCATCATCGCCGCGCCCGAAGGGCTGAAGGCGCTGCGCGAGAAGCACCCCGACGTCAAGATCTACTGTGCGTCCGAGGATCTGCACTTGAACGAGAACGGCTACATCGTTCCCGGTCTGGGCGATGCGGGCGACCGCATCTTCGGCACGAAATAACGACCGCCGCCTGCCTGCCCTCTGCCGCCCGTCGTGGGGCAGGGGCGGGCAGGAGGTTCTGTTTTTAGGCGCTGCGGAGGGATAGCATGGACGACGACGAACTGCGCGCTGCCGCCGCTGCGCTGACCGACTGGTACGGCACGCACGCGCGCCCTCTGCCGTGGCGGCAGGAGGTCACGCCCTACCGGGTGTGGATCAGCGAGATCATGCTGCAGCAGACCCGGATCGAGGCGGTGCGGCCGTATTTCGCCCGCTTCATGCGCGAGATCCCGGACGTGCGGGCGCTGGCCGCCGTGCCGGACGACCGGCTGCTGAAGCTGTGGGAAGGGCTTGGCTACTACAGCCGGGCGCGCAACCTGAAAAAGGCCGCTATCGTGCTGTGCCGCGACTACGGCGGCGAGCTGCCGCCGGACTACGACCGGCTGCTGACGCTGCCCGGCATCGGGCCGTACACCGCCGGGGCGATCGCCGCGATCGCCTACGGGCTGCCTGTCCCGGCAGTGGACGGCAACGTCATGCGTGTGCTTTCCCGCCTGACGGGCGACGGCACCGACGTGCTGTCCGACGCGGGGAAAAAGCACTTTTTTTCCGTTGCGCAGGCGATGCTGCCGCCGGATATGCCGGGGCGCTTCGATCAGGCGCTGATGGAACTGGGCGAAACGGTGTGCCTGCCCAAGGGACAGCCGCTGTGCGGCGAATGTCCGCTTTCCGCGCGGTGCGCCGCGCGGCGGGACGGCCGCACGGAAGAACTGCCCGTGCGCACCAAGAAAAAGCCGCGCCGGGTCGAGCAGCGGACGGTGTGCATCGCGGTCATCTGCGGCGAGGACGGCATGCGGCGCGTGCTGCTGCACCGCCGTGCGGAAAAAGGCCTGCTGGCCGGGCTGTGGGAGCTGCCGAACGTCCTGACGGACGGGGACGGCAGCGAGGCTGCCGCCCGGCGGGCGCTGCCGCCCGGAGCATCCGTGCTGCGCGACGGCGGCGAGCTGCCGCAGGCGCGGCACATCTTTACCCACATCGAATGGCAGATGAGCGCCCGGCTGTTCTATCTGCCGCCGTTTTTGCTGCCGCCGGGTTTCCGGGCGGCGACGGCGGACGAGGTGCGCGAGCGCTATCCGCTGCCAAGCGCCTTCAAGCCGTATGCGGCGCTGCTGCCGCAGATTCTGACGGGCTGATCGCCGAAAAGAGGGAAACGACTATGGACGAAAGAAAAGATCACCTCAGCTGGGATGCCTATTTTATGGGCATCGCTCTGCTTTCTGCCAGACGCAGCAAGGATCCCGGCACGCAGGTGGGCGCCTGCATCGTCGGCGAGGACTATCGGATCTTGTCTGTCGGCTACAACGGGATGCCGATCGGCTGTGCGGACGCCGTGATGCCGTGGGCGCGCGAGGGCGAGCCGATGGACACGAAATACCTGTTCGTCTGCCATGCGGAGCTCAACGCGATCCTCAACTACGGCGGCGGGCGGCTGCGCGGCGCAACGATCTACACCACGCTGTTCCCGTGCAACGAATGCGCCAAGGCGCTGATCCAGTCGGGGATCCGCCGGGTGGTGTATCTGTCCGATAAATACAGCGACAGCGACTCGGTCCGTGCATCGAAGAAGATGTTCGAGATGACCGGGGTGGAGTACGTGCGTTATCAGCCCTCCGACCACCACGTGGAGCTGGATCTGTGAGCGCGCCGGTCGCGCTGATCACCGGCTCGTCGCGCGGAATCGGGCGCGCCGTGGCCGAGCGGCTGGCGCAGGACGGCTACGCCGTCGCGCTCAACTGCCGCCGCGAAACGCCGCAGGCGCTGGAAGCGGTAGATGCCTTGCGCCGCGCCGGTGCGCGGGCGGCTTTGTTTGCGGCGGACGTCGGCGACTTTGCCGAGGTACAGGCGATGTGCGATGCCGTGCAGCGTGACTTCGGCCGGGTGGACGCACTGGTCAACAACGCCGGTGTGGCGCAGCAGAAGCTGTTCACCGACCTGACGGCGGAGGAATGGCGGCGGATGATGGCGACGGATCTGGACGGTGTGTTCTATACCTGCCGCCTGCTGCTGCCGGATATGATCCGCCGCCACGCGGGCGCGATCGTGAACATTTCGTCCATGTGGGGGCAGGTCGGCGCCTCGTGCGAGGTGCATTATTCCGCCGCCAAGGCGGCGGTGATCGGCCTGACGCGTGCATTGGCCAAGGAGGTCGGCCCGTCCGGGATCCGCGTCAACTGCGTCGCGCCCGGTGCGGTCATGACCGACATGATGCGCGGCTTCGACGACGATGCGCTAGCCGCGATCGCCGACGATACGCCGCTGTGCCGGCTGGGCACGGCGCAGGAGGTAGCGGACAGCGTCGCGTTTTTGCTGTCCCCGCAGGCCACGTTCATCACCGGACAGGTGCTTGCCGTCAACGGCGGGCTGGTGATCTGACCGCCGCACGCTGCGGCAGAGAGATAAAGGAGTTTTTGACATGATCGCTATCGCTTGTGACCATTCGGCATTGGAAATGAAAAAAGAGATCGAGGCGCTGCTGGACAGCCGCGGGCTGTCCTACCGCGATTTTGGGACGAACAGCACCGAAAGCTGCCACTATCCCATCTTCGGCGCGCGCGCCGCGCACGCCGTGGCCAGCGGGGAGTGCGACCTCGGCATCGTCATCTGCGGCACGGGCATCGGGATGTCGCTTGTGGCCAACAAGGTACACGGCATCCGCTGCGCGCTGTGCGGCGACCCGTATTCCGCCAAGATGACGCGGGCGCACAACAACGCCAATATGCTGGCGCTCGGCGCGCGGGTGATCGGGCCGGAGCTGGCGAAGATGATCGTGGAAACGTTCCTCGACACGCCGTTCGAGGGCGGACGGCATCAGACCCGGATCGACATGATCGCGGCGATCGAGGACGGACAGGCTTTGGAATAACGGAAAAGAGGCATCGAGATGGAAAAGACGAAAAACCGCAGCACGCTGTCGCTGGCGCTCAGCGTTTGGGGACGGACGATCGTGGCAGGCATCATGTGCGCCGTCGTTTATCTGTCCATGTCCGTGCTGGCGAACGGCGTGTTCTCCCGCGCGGTCGGCTATCAGCTCTATAACGTGGACGAAAAGGCAAAGACCAGCGAGCTGGTGTCCGAATACCGCTACAAAGAGGGCGAAACACTGGAGTCGCTCGGCGTCAAGGCGGGCGAGGGGCAGCGGCTGCAGGAGATCAAGGAGCTGCCTGCCGGCGCGGCGCGCGCGACGGACATCGTGACCGGGATCATGATGCTGTTTTTGTTTGCGATATTCCCGTACAACATCCTGTGGGATCTGGGCAGCCGGGACGATAATCTGGTCCATTTCGAGCATATGGCATA
>JAJXDX010000135.1 GCA_021640185.1 Oscillospiraceae bacterium
CGGGCAGCGAACGACCGGAGAAAGACCGACGTTCGGCCGAGCAGGGGTTGCGTTTAGCGTTGAGCTATGTTATACTAATTATAAGTGGTCGATCGACCAGTAAACGAACGACAGGAAGTGCGACTGAACGTCTGCTGCCGACGCTCATTTCCGGCGTGAGCGCCGGCGTACCGATCCGCCGTGACCGAATGGAGGAAAGAAGATGACCAGCAGCAAAAAACGAAGCATAGCGATCATTTCTGTTCTGTGCGCCGCGCTCTTGGCCGCGTGCGGCGTGCTTGCCGTCGGCTGGCGCCGGGCGGCGACGGCCGCAGCCGCGCTGCCGCAGGTGAGGAACGACGGCACGACCATCCAGTGGCGGTACGGCGGGGATGAAAACGCGTGGCACGATCTGGTATCCGTGGCCGATCTGCAGGGCGCGGCGGGACAAAACGGCGCCGACGGCAAAAACGGCAAGGATGGGATCGACGGCAGGAACGGCGCCGACGGGACGAACGGGATCGACGGCAAAGACGGCGTGAACGGCAAGGACGGCGCCGACGGCAAGAGCGTCGAGGTGCGGCGGGGCGACCGGTGCATCGAGTGGCGCATAGAGGGCGGAACATGGCAGGAACTGGTCGCGCTGGCGGATATTTCCGGGCCGGCCGGGCAAAATGGAACGGACGGGGCAGACGGTGCGGCCGGAACGGACGGGAGGACGCCGGAGTTCCGGATGGAGGAAGGGCGCTTGCAGTGGCGCTATATCGGCGACGAGATCTGGCTGACGCTGTACGATCTGTCCGTTTTGCGGGGCGTCGACGGAAAAGACGGCATCGACGGCAAGGACGGGATCGACGGCAAAGACGGCGCCGACGGCAAGGACGGCGCTGACGGGGAAAACGGCGTTGACGGCAAGGACGGCAAAGACGGGAACGACGGCGACACGCCCTTTATCGGGGACAACGGGAACTGGTGGATCGGCACGGCCGACACCGGCATAAAGGCCGCCGGGCAGAACGGGGCTGACGGTGCGAAGGGCGATAAGGGCGACAAGGGAGAGAAAGGCGACCAAGGCGACAAGGGCGAGCAGGGGGAAACGGGCCCCGCAGGCCCGGCCGGGCCCGCCGGGCAGAACGGCAGCACGCCGGGGTGGTTCTTTTGCGAAGGGAGCGTGCAGGGCGTCCACCTAAAGAACGGCGCGGTCACGCCGTACTACCAAAGGATGATGAGCGGCGGCGGCCTGGTGACGTGCGACGGGACGACCTTCAAGCTGAAAAAGGGGCACCATTATCAGGTGAGCATCAGCGGGGCGTTCTACGCGATGTCGGAGGACAGCAACGGCCATTACGCTTTGTATTTGACCGACGGCCGCGATGAAATGCTGTGCCGGGATCTGACCTGCATCACGGTAGACGGCAGAAAGCTGAACGAAACGCGCCGGGAGCAGCATTCCGTCAGCCTTAACCGGGTCTATGATGCCACAGGCGGGGATGTCACGCTGCGGTTTTATGTGAAACAGGGCGAATACGATACGTATCTGCTCCGGTACCGAGGCACGGTCACGATCACCGCGCTGGACTGAGCAGCGGCGGGGGTGGGATCGTGGCGATCGCGGCCGCGCCCGACGGGACACGAATGATGGAGTATAAAGAGTTTGGCAGCCGGGTATTCACCGGAGCGGGCGGCGGTACACTGATCTTGTTGCAGGATGCGACGTTCAGCGGAACGACCCGAAGCACCTTCAAGCTGGAGGGTGGTGAGCATAGGATCAGCGGGAAATGTCAGTTTTCCGGAATGGCGGAGGTGCTGAGCGGTTCCTTTGAAAATTTGGTTATCGCGTCGACGAGCGTTCGCCTTTACGGCGGGAGATTCAACACGCTTACCATGTCGGCAAAGTCCACTTGGAAGAGGCTTTTGCCCAATGCGAACGAATACGCGTATTATGACAGCGTCAGCGGCGAGCGGCTGACCGATGCCGATCTTGCGGCGACGACGCTGACGAACGTCGAGGTGCGCCGCATCGCGGGCGAATGCCCGCACGCCGCCGTCGATGGCAATGGCTATCGTGCGGACTGCAAAACGACCTTTGCCGCCGCGCCGACGGTCACGATCGACGAAACGTACACGGACACCGTGACGGTGAACGGCGCTGACGTCGAACTTGACGAGAACGGCAGCTTTATCCTTGCGGCGGCCGAGGGCGAGCAGACGATCGTGGCCGTCGACCGGGCGGGCAACACGGCCGAGATGACCGTGACGGTCAACGACGGGCACACCTTTGGCGACCGGACAGCGAACGGCGACGGCACGCACACGCGCACCTGCACGGTGGACGGCTGTGCGGGGAGCGGAACCGAGAAATGCGCCGGCGGCAAGGCGACGTGCAAGGCCAAAGCGGTGTGCGCGGTGTGCGGCGAGATCGATCCCGACGAGCACGACGACCTGACGCACGTCGAGGCCAAGGCGGCCACGGCGGACGCCGAGGGCAACGTCGAATATTGGGTGTGCAGCGGCTGCGGCAAATACTATCGTGATGCGGCAGCGACCGAGGAGATCGACAAAGCGGACACGGTGATCAAAAAGCCGGAAACGCCGAAGACCGGCGACGACAGCGCGCCCGTGCCGTGGGCGGCGCTTGCCCTGATCGGCGGTGCGGCGCCGGTGCTGACGGCGGGGATCCGTCGGCGCCGGGCGAAAGTGTGAGCCCGATCGCCAAAAACCAAGGCCGGGCCGCCCGAAAGGGCGGCACGGCCGTATTTGTGTTAGCGCCAACCACAGCAGGGATGACGGGCGGCATTCGCCGCCCGTCATCCCTGCTGTGGTCGTTCAGCCCCCGGTGCGTCCGGGGGCTATTCGTATGAAGGTCAGAGCAGCGCGTAGAACGCCGTTTTGGCGAACTGTGCGAACACGAACTCGTCATCCTGCGGGACGGTCAGCGGGACGAAACGGTAATACGGCTGGCCGACGTATTCCATGGTGAATTCCTGCCCGGCATAGGCGGCGTAGGCCGTGCGCAGCCGATCGGCGGCCGCCGGGGTCAGGCGGGCGGCCAAATGCGGCTGCCCGGCGTGCAGCTGGCCGGTGAGGTAGACCACGTCGTCCTCGGTCAGCACCGGCTCGCCCGACGGGGACACCAGCCGGAACAGGGCGGCGGACGTGTAGCTGTCATCGCCGCGCAGGCCCTTTTGTTTCGTTTGCGCGAACATCCACGAAAACGTTTTGCGCGAGCCGAGCGCCGTGTCCCATGCGTTGTGGCCGACGCCCGTCAGGCGCTCCAGACGGGCCATCCTGCCGCCGGCCGCTTTGATCGCATCGACCATCTCCAGCGAACAGTAATAGGAAACGGTGGGGTCGTCCGTGCTGTGGAACGCCCAGATCGGGATCTTGGCGAGGGTGCTGCCCATCGCGGTGTTGCCCCAGCCGCAGATCGGCACGGCGGCGGCGAACAGCTCGCCGTGGCGCTCCAGCAGCGACCATGTGGCGTAGCCGCCCATGGACAGCCCGGCGACGTAGACGCGCTCGGTATCGCAGGCGTATGCCGTCAGCGTTTGGCGCAGCAGCCGGAGCGCCGCGCCGCGCCAGCCGTTCTCGTCCCCGTAGGCTTCTTCGTCGAGACCCCACCAGCCGTCCGCCGGGCATTGCGGCGCCAGCACGATGGCTTCGTTCAGAAAGTCGCCCGCCCGGCGGAAGGACTGCTCCAGCACGCGGATGTGGATGCCGTTGTCGGTGCCGCGCTCGCCCGCGCCGTGCAGGAAGAACAATACCGGGCAATGCCCGTTTTTATCGTAGTCCGCCGGGACGAACAGGCGATAGGGGAGCGTTTTGCCCGTTTGCCCGTCCGTATAGGAGAGGCGCTGTGCGTCCGGGTAGGTGAAGAGGCTTTTTTCCGTGATCGGATAGCGCGTGGTCAGCCGGTACGGCAGCGTGTCGCTGCTCGTCTATTTGGGGGTTTCTGCCGTGGCGGAGGCGGGCGGCAGGCTGTCTGCCGGGTCGCTTTTTGCGCCGCCGGAGGCGGCGCATCCGGCAGCCGTGCCGCACAGCAGCGCGACGGCGCAGAGCAGGGCCGGAAGGCGGCGGATATTCATCGGGCGGGCCCCCTTGATGATGCGGTGACTTTTAGGATCGCGAGTTTGCTGCTGCTTTCCGTTTCGCCCCAGCCGATCACGATCCGGCCCTCGGACAGGTGGACGCGCTGCACGCCGTTGCGGTACACCGTCCACGTCGGCTCGATCACGACCGTGCCGTCCTCGGACGTGATCCACCAGTCGCTGCCGCCTTGTTCGTTCTCGATGCTGCGGATGCGGCTGCTTTCGGCGCAGGCTGCCGGGGACTGTGTGTTCATCTCGTCGACAGAGGAGGCGGCGACGACGCTGCCGCTGAGATCGATCTTTTGGTACACACCGTCGGCCGTTTGGGCGATCACGGTGCCGTCGGCCACATCGGGCAGCGACAGGTATCCTTTGGCAAAAACGGTCTTGCCGTCATACGTGCCGGTCAGCGGCGTTTGGCCGCCCGGTTTGCCGCACGCGGCGAGCGTGCCGCACAGCAGCGCGCCGATCAGCGCGGCGGCGATCAGCAGCGCGCAAAGGTGCCTGCTGTTTTTCATGGGTGTTCCGCCTCATCGCTTTTTGGGACTGATCTTAGCATAACGGTTTTGCTGACGATCGTCAATAAGGTTACAAAGATGTAATTATTTTGCGCGATATTGCATAGATCGGCGCGGGAAAACAGGGATCATTTGCCGACGGCGATCTACGTCACGGCCGGACGCGTAAATTATCCCCTCTTCGGTGTGTAGCTGCGCCAAACGGCGTTGTCCGTCTGCCCGGCGATCAGGTCGAGATACGGCTTTGCGGCCTTTTCCCATGCCGCGCGGGAGAGTTCTTCGCCCTGAAAAACGTAGCCGGTACCGGTTTGGTCGGTGGGCTGCGTGAACGTGATCTCGGCCGCGGCGTCGCCTTGGAACTCGGCCACGGTGTAGGCGATGAAGTCCGGTTTCGTCACCTTGGCGTAGACCGCGCCGGTGCGCAGGATCCCGGTGATCCCGTCAAGCCCGGTTTCCGGCAGGGTGTAGGCCAAAACGACGGCGCTGCCGTCAAAGCGCAGGACCGAATGCGCCATGCCGCGGATGTGCAGCAGCGGATAGTCCGAGCCGTCGCACGCGGTGAGGGCATAGTCGTCGATCCCCGGCTGACCGTCCGTGCGGCGCGTTTCGTCCAAAACGCCTAACGTGCCGTCCGGGCCTTCCGCCCGTGTTTTGCCCTGCAAAAAAGCGTTGTAAGCGTCGATCGCCTGTGCGTAGGCCGTGCCCTTTTCCGGCTCGTCCGGTAGATAGCGCGTGCCGCCATCCGCCGACGGGTCGGAGGAGGCGGGCGACGGGTCGGCGGGCGGTTTGCCGCACGCGGTGAGGGCGGTGCCGATCAGCAGCGCGGCGGCGCAGAGCAGCGCGCAAAGGTGCTTGCCGTTTTTCATGAAAGATCCCCCTCTTTTCGTTTTCTCCTTGCCTGTAAATATCATATCGATCGGCCGATCGATCGTCAATAAAGGTTACAACATTGTAAACATTTTTGCATGATCATAAAAATGAGCCGTCCGTTTGCTGCGGGGAAGCAAAAAGCGCTCCTGCCGCGAGAGCGGCAGGAGCGCGTCGTTGTTTTGCTTATTATTTTCCGCTGAACACCGGAAAAAAAGCTGTATTCGCTGTGATCGTGAAAGTCCAGTGCGTCCAGCCGGGCCATGTCCTCCGGCGAGATGGTGAAGGACAGCGCAGCGTTATCGCGGATATGGGCGCGGGACGAGGCCTTCGGCAGGGCGACGAGCCCGTGCTGCAGCACGTATTTGATGCACAGCTGTGCGGCGGAAACGCCGGTTTTTTCGGCGACCGCGGCGACGGTGGGATCCTTTACCGCTTCGCCGTGGGCGATGGGGGAGTAGGCTTCCGTCACGATCCCCTGCGCGGCGCAGAACGCGATCAGCGCGCTTGGCATATGGCCGATGTGCGCCAGCACCTGATCGACCGCCGCCCGTCGTTCAAGGTGATCTTGTCGTTCATCGCGCTCTCTCCTTTGTTATGCTTTGTCTAAAGTATACCGCGTTCGGGCGGGGATGACGATAGGCTGCCGCCGAGCGGCAAAAAATTTACACGTTCTTCACTTTTCTTCGGCGCATACTGTGGTATAA
>JAJXDX010000136.1 GCA_021640185.1 Oscillospiraceae bacterium
GCTCCACCTCATCGGTGCGCATACCGAACAGGAACATGTTCTCCTCGCCCACGGCATCGCGGATCTCGACGTTCGCGCCGTCCAGCGTCCCCAGCGTCAGCGCACCGTTCATCATCAGCTTCATGTTACCGGTGCCGCTGGCCTCCGTCCCGGCCAGCGAGATCTGCTCGCTGATATCCGCGGCGGGCATCAGCAGCTCCGCCAGCGTCACGCGGTAGTCCTCCACGTACACCACGCGCAGCTTGTCGCGCACGGCGGGATCGTTGTCGATCATCTTGCCCAGCCGGCAGATGAACCGGATGATCTCCTTGGCCAAGAAATAGCCGGGCGCGGACTTCGCCCCGAAGATATACGTGCGGGGCGTGAATTCCATGTTCGGGTCGTCCTTCAGCTTCTGATACAGGCTGAGGATGTGCAGCGCGTTGAGGTGCTGGCGCTTGTACTCGTGCAGGCGCTTGACTTGGATATCGAACAGCGTGTCGGGGTCGATCTTCTGGCCCGAGGTGCGGGCCAGATACGCCGCCAGCCGCTCTTTGTTGCGGTGCTTGATCGCCATGAACTCCTGCCGCGCCGCCGCGTCGTTCGCCAGCGGGCGCAGACGCGACAGCTGATCGGCCTCGAGGACGAAGCCGTCACCGATGTTCTTTTCGATCCACGCCGCCAGCTCCGCATTGGCTTGGCACAGCCAGCGCCGGTGCGCGATGCCGTTGGTCACGTTCGTGAACTTGCCGGGATCGACGGCATACGCCTCCGGGAACACCTTTTGCTTCACGATCTCGCTGTGCAGACGGGAAACGCCGTTGACCGAATGGCACGCAGCCACGCACAGGTTCGCCATCTTGATCAGGCCGTAGCTGATGATCGCCATGTTGCTGACCTTCTGCGTGTCGCCGCCGGTCGCGGCCATCATCGCCTCGCTGTGGCGGCGGTCGATCTCGCGCACGATCTGATAGATCCGCGGCAGCCGCTGCCGGAACAGATCCTCCGGCCAGCACTCCAGCGCCTCCGCCATCACCGTGTGGTTGGTGTAGGCGAACGTGCGGTGCACGATGTCCCACGCCTTCTCCCAGCTGTAGCCGCATTCATCCAGCAGGATGCGCATCAGCTCCGGGATCGCCAGCGTCGGATGCGTGTCGTTGATGTGTACGGCGGCCAGATCCGGCAGATCGTCCATCGTGCCGTATTTCTCCAAATGCCGCTGCACGATATCCTGCACGGAAGCGGAAACGAGGAAATACTGCTGCGACAGGCGCAGGCTCTTGCCCTCGCGGTGGTTGTCGGCGGGGTACAGCACCTGCGTGATGACCTCCGCCATCGCCTTCTGCTCCATCGCGCGCATATATTCGCCTTGGTTGAACAGCGTCATATCCATCCCGGGCGCAGTGGAGCGCCACAGCCGCAGCGTGGACACGCCGCGCCCGTCCTTGCCCGCGATCATCAGATCGAAGGCCTGCGCCAGCACCGTCGTCGCATCCGCATGGTGCACGTGGTGGTATCCCGTTTCGTCCCACCATTCGTCGACGTGGCCGTCGAACCGCACCTCCTTGGTCAGCTCCGGGCGCGGCAGCAGCCAGCTCTCGCCGCCCGGCAGCCAGAAGTCGGGCAGCTCCGTCTGCCAGCCGTCCACCAGCTTTTGACGGAAGATGCCGTATTCGTACAGCAGCGAATAGCCCACCGCCGGCATGGAGGCCGTCGCCAGTCCGTCCATGAAGCACGCTGCCAGCCGCCCAAGGCCGCCGTTGCCCAGCCCGGCATCCGGCTCCAGCTCGTACAGCACGTCTAGCGACACGCCAAGCTCGCCCAGTACCTCGGCCGCCTCGTCGGTCAGATCAAGGTTATACAGCGTGTTTTTCAGCGACCGCCCAAGCAGGAACTCCATGCTCATGTAATAGACCTGCTTGACGTTCTGCCGGTGCGCCCGGCCGATATACTCCACCCGGCGGGTGCGCAGACGGTCGCGCAGCACCAGCACAAGGGCGTTGTAGAGGTGTTCGTTCGTCGCATCCTTCGGCTGCACCGAAAAGTTGTGCAGCAGCTTTTCGTGCAGCTGGCGGCGCAGCGTGCGCCGGTCGCTCTCCGGCGTCGAACGCGCCTCCGTCGGCTCGTTTTCGGCGACGATATCGGTCGAGGGGATGACCGCCTCGGCACTGTCGTTTTTCTTCATGGAGCATTCCTCCTGTGCGCTTGGCTCATATTTTTCTGTTCTCATTATATACTGGTCTGCCCAAAAACGCAATAGTTTTTATAGAACGCCGAAAAATTTGCCCAGACCGTGAGTTTTCTCATCACGATCCGGGCAATTTTACTAGTTATTCCTGTTTTTCCGGCGGCAACAGACCTTTTTCCCCGCCCTCGTCCGTCCTCAGCGTGGGCATGAACTGCTCCACCATGGCCGCCGTGCGGCTCTTGCCGCGGTATTTGATATAGAAGAACCCGAACACGCAGAACACGACCGCACCGACGAAATTGACCATCAGATCCTCCATCGTATCGCGCAGCCCCAGATCCAGATAGCCGCCAAGTCCCAGATCCTGTCCGTTGACGGTCACGCTGGTGATGTTGCGCAGCGCGACGGCACGGTTCGACTGCGTTTCGTCCAGTTCGACGGTATAGATCTCGTGCACGACGGTGTCCTTCTGCATATCGGTGTGGAACACATTGTCCATCCCGTACTCGAAAAACTCCCACAGCACGCCCACGGTCATGGAGAAGCAGAACGCCACGATCGCCATGTACAGGGGCGATAGGTGGAATTTTTCGTGCTTGTTGCGGCACAGGATATCGACCAGCGAAAAACCGAACGCCGCGCACAAAAAGCCGTTCGTGGTGTGCAGCATCGTGTCCCAGTACGGAAAGTGGATATAATAGCTTTGCAGCTCGCCCAGGATCTCGGCGGCGAAGATGAACAGCAGGATGATCACCTGCAGCGTATCCGGCAGCCGGATGCCGAGGTTCTTCTCGACGAAGGCGGGCAGCGCGAACAGCACGAGCACCAGCCCGCAGATGAACGCGCTCTCGAAATCGCGGCGCACGAGGAACAGCACCAGCGACGCGACCACGATCAGCCGCAAAACGAGGTATACGGTGAACACCACGCGGTGTTCGCGGATATGCTGCTTCAGCTCCGCTCTGCGGGCGGCCTTGGCCGAAGGGCTGCGGTATTTCATCGGTCTTTCTCCTTTTCGTTTCAGTCGCGTTTCATCAGGCGGATGGCGTTATGGATGTTCTCCACCCAGATCGCCCGGTGGCCGGGCTCGCGCTCGCCGTCCAGTGTCCAGTCCATGCCGGGGTCGGCGGTCACGATCAGCCGGTCGGTGCTGTGGAAGGTGAGCATCGGGCTGTCGTATTTCTGCTGCTGGAGGGCACGCACGCATTCCCCCAGCTCCACGGCACTTTTCGGCATTTTGATCAGCAGCAGTTCGAACATTCCGTCGTTCATGTCCACGGCATTGGGATCAAGCGTCAGCACACCGCCGACGGACGTAGAATTGCTGATCGCGCCAAAGACATAATCGTCCTCGAACGTCCGGCCGTTGCAGTCGAACCGCACATGGTACGGCCGGATCGAGGACAGGTCGCCGATCCCGGCCAGCACGTACGCCAGATGCCCCAAGATGTTTTTCGCATCCTGCGAGGTGGCGTACGACGCGCGCGTGAACGCGCCGAACGACGCGACATAAGAAAAATACCGCTGATCGAACCGCCCGATGTCGTAGGTGTGCGGCGTCCCGGCCAAAATATCGTCCGCCGCGGCCGTCAGCCCGCGTGACAGGCCGATGCTGGCCGCAAAATCGTTCGTACTGCCGCAGGGGATATAACCGATCGGCGTGCGCACGTCCGCCTTCAGCATCCCGGACACGACCTCGTTGAACGTACCGTCGCCGCCCAGACACACGATCAGATCCGCCTGCGCGCCGTAGCGCGCGGCCAGATCGGTCGCGTTGCCGCGCCCGGTGGTCATGAACGTCGTGGGGACGTAGCCCGCGCGGCAGAACTTCTCCAAAATATCGGCCAGATGCCGCTTGCCGATCTTCATGCCGGAATACGGGTTCATGATCAGCAAAAGCCGGCGCCCCGTGTCCCCGATCAGCGTGCTTTTGCCCGCCGCGGCGGGCGCGAGCGACTGTTCCATACGGTATGCTCTCCTTTCGCCGCACCGTGATATGCCCGTGCGGCCGCATTTTTCAAGGATATCATAGCATATTTTTCCGCCCGTTGCAAGCGGGGAATGCACCGGCGGCCAAAAATGCGTGCATGATCGGACACATAACCGAAAAACTACCCTTGATCCACCAAAGCGGAAAGGATGACTGTCCATGGACATGACCAAACAGGAATATCGGCAGCTGACGGAGCGCCTCTCGCCTCCTTCGCCCGCACCGAAGGACTGCCTGAAAGCATTTTTGATCGGCGGACTGATCTGCGCACTGGGCGAGTGCATCTTCCAGATCGCCCGCGGCCCGCTGGGCCTGGACGAGAAAGGCGCGCGCCTGACGGTGTCGGTCGTGCTGATCCTGCTCACGGCGCTGCTCACCGCCTTGCGCGTGTTCGATAACATCGCCAAGCACGCCGGTGCCGGCACGATCGTCCCGATCACGGGCTTCGCCAACTCCGTCGTCGCCCCGGCGATCGAATTCAAGGACGAAGGCTTCGTCCTCGGGCTGGGGGCGAAGATGTTCGTCATCGCCGGGCCGGTGCTCGTTTACGGGATCTCGTCCGGCGTGCTGTACGGGCTGATCCTGTATATCGTTTCGCTGTTTTCGTAAAGGAGGGATCCCCATGCCCGAAAGACGCGGCAAAAACACGATCGTTTTTTCGCACGGGCCGACCGTCCTCGGCCGCGGCGCGGTCGTCGGGAAAAAGGAGGGCGAAGGCCCGCTGGGGCAAGCGTTCGACGCCGTGTTCGCCGACGCGCGCCTTGGCGAAAAAACGTGGGAAAAGGCCGAGAGCGCCCTGCAGCGCGAGGCGATGAGCCGCGCGCTCGCGCGCGCCGGGATCCGTGCGGAGCAGCTGGACGCGCTGTTCGCCGGAGATCTGCTCGATCAGAACATCGCCTCCACCTTCGGCCTGCGCCAAATGGGCGTCCCGCTGCTCGGGCAGTTCGGCGCCTGCTCCACCATGGGGCAGACGCTGATCACGGCGTCCGTGTTCGTCGACAGCGGCGCGGCCGACCTGTGCGGCGCGGTCACTTCCTCCCACTTCTGCACGGCGGAGCGGCAGTTCCGTTACCCGCTGGAATACGGCGGGCAGCGCACGCCCACCAGCCAGTGGACGGCCACGGCCGCCGGTGCCGCGATCGTGGGGCGCGGCGGGGACGGCGTGCGGATCGGCGCGGCGTGCGTCGGGCGGGTGTGCGACCTCGGCATCACGGACATGAACAACATGGGCGCGGCGATGGCCCCCGCCGCGGCGGACACGCTCACGCGCTTTTTTGCGGACACCGACACCGGCCCGGCCGACTATGCCATGATCGTTACCGGCGACCTCGGGCAGGTCGGCAGCACGCTGCTGCGTCAGCTGATGGAGCACTCCGGTACACCGCTCGGCGATAACTACACCGACTGCGGGCTGCTGCTGTTCGACCGCGCGCGGCAGGACGTCCACGCAGGCGGCTCCGGCTGCGGCTGCTCGGCCAGCGTCCTGTGCGCCCACTTCCTGCCGCTGCTCGAGAGCGGCAAGCTGCGCGATCTGCTGTTTTGCCCCACCGGGGCGCTCATGTCCCCCACCTCGTCCCAGCAGGGCGAGTGCATCCCCGGCATTTGCCACGCCGTGCTGCTGCACGCCGCGGGATGATAAAGCAAAAACAGCTTGCCAAAGGACCCCAAAGCCGATCGCGACGGAGGGAAGGGATGCTGGGCGCGACATTAGTTTGCGCTGTGGGCAGATACCGTTGCCGCGCCCTCAAAAATGACCAAAGGCCATTTTCCGTTGCTTTTTTTGAACGACCTCAGGATCGCCGCCCTTCGCCTGCAGATCGCCCGCAGACGACGAAAGTAGCGAAAACATCAAGTTTTCGCTACTTTCGCTCAGGCTGACAATAAAAGCCCGGCAACATCCGGGCTTTTTTGACAGTCTGAAAATTTTTCTTGCAGATCGGCGTGACCTCATG
>JAJXDX010000137.1:0-1761 GCA_021640185.1 Oscillospiraceae bacterium
CCTGCTTGATCGTGTAGCCGCTCATATACGGGCCGATATAGCGCGCGCCGTCGTCGGCGGTCTGCTTCGCTTCCGTCAGGCGGGGATAGGGCGGGGGAGAAACGCGGATATAGTGATAGCCCTTGTCATCCTTGAGCAGGATGTTGTATTTCGGCATCTCCCGCTTGATCAGCGCACATTCCAGCACCAGCGCCTCAAATTCGCTGCCCACGACGATATAGTCGAACCGGTCGACGTGCGCCACCATCCGGCGCACCTTTTCGGTGTGGTTGGTATCGGAGCCGAAATATTGGCTGACGCGGTTTTTCAGCTTTTTGGCCTTGCCGATATAGATGATCTTGCCGGACGCATCCTTCATGATATATACGCCCGGCTGCAGCGGCAGCGCCATCGCCTGCCGCCGCAGCTCGCCGAGCTTTGGGTTCTCGTTCATGCGCCGCCTCCCGTCTGCTTGGGGCTTATGCCCCCTGCCAATACTTGCGGTCCAGACTGCGGTACTGGATCGCCTCCGCGATGTGCGGGGTGTCGATCGTGTCGCTGCCGTCAAGGTCCGCGATCGTGCGCGCGACCTTCAGCAGCCGGTCGTAAGCGCGGGCGGACAGCCCCATGCGCTCGAACGCGCCGGACAGCAGCGCGTTCGCCCCCGGCGTCAGCGGGCAGAACTCCCGCAGCCGGCCGGTGGGGATGTGCGCGTTGTCCGGGATGGGCTCGTCGCCGAACCGCTCGCGCTGGCGCTGTCTGGCAGCATTGACGCGCGCGCGGATGTCCGCGCTGCTCTCGCCCGGTGTTTTGGCGGACAGCTGAGCATAGTCGACAGGCGGCACCTCGACGTGCAGGTCGATCCGGTCGAGCAGCGGGCCGGATACCTTGCCCAGATACCGCTGCACCGCCTGCGGCGAGCAGGTGCACGCCCGCGTGGGATGCCCGAAATAGCCGCAGGGACACGGGTTCATCGCCGCGACGAGCATGATGCGGCACGGGTACGACAGTGATGCGCTGACGCGCGAGATCGTGACCCGGCCGTCCTCCAGCGGCTGGCGCAGGCATTCCATCGCGGTGCGCGAGAACTCCGGCAGCTCGTCCAAAAACAGCACGCCGTTGTGCGCGAGCGATACCTCGCCGGGGCGGGGCGTGACGCCGCCGCCCGCCAGACCCTGCGGCGAGATGTTGTGGTGCGGGGAGCGGAACGGCCGCGTGCGCAGCAGCCCCGCGCCGTCGAGCGTCCCGGCGATGGAGTGCAGCTTGGTGCATTCCAGCGCTTCGTCGCGCGTCATGTCCGGAAGGATCGAGGGCAGGCGCTTGGCCAGCATACTTTTGCCGGAGCCGGGCGGGCCGATCAGCAGCACGTTGTGTGCGCCCGCCGCCGCGATCTCCATGGCGCGGCGCGCGGCCTCCTGTCCCATCACGTCGGCGAAGTCCGGACAGCCCGGCGCGTCGCCGGGCACGAAGGCCGGCGTTTCGGCGGGGACGAGCGGCTGCTCGCCCCGCAGATGGGACAGCAGCGCGGCCACCGTAGGCACGGGATACACCCGGATGCCGTCGACCACGGCCGTTTCGGCGGCGTTCTCCGCCGGGACGTAGACCTCCGCCAGCCCCGCGTCGCGCGCGGCGATCGCCATGGGCAGCGCACCGCGCACCGGGCGCACCGCGCCCTGCAGCGAAAGCTCGCCGATGAAGGCGGCGCGGGACAGATCCGCACGCAGCTGGCCGCTGGCGCTCAGCAGCGCCAGCAGCAGCGGCAGATCGTAGACCGAGCCTTCC
>JAJXDX010000137.1:1771-6078 GCA_021640185.1 Oscillospiraceae bacterium
GGCCAGATTGACCGTGATGCGGCTGACCGGATAGGCGTAGCCCGCGTTTTTCATCGCGGCGCGCACCCGGTCGCGCGATTCGCGCACCGCGGCATCCGGCAGCCCGACCACGTCGAACCCCGGCAATCCCTGCGAAAGATCGGCCTCCACCTCGACGATGAAGCCGTCGATCCCGCGCAGCCCCATGCTTTTCAGTCCCGCGAACATATACCTTCCCCCTGACGGATGCTTTTTATCCTTTTTCGCCGCGCCGCAGCAGGCGGCGCATGAGCTTGACGGCCTCGACGAGCAAAAACGGTGCGAACGACAGCCCGGCCACGACGCCCCACGCCGCGCCGCCCATCGGCGAGAGCGAGAACACGCCCTGCACGCCGGGGATCAGCAGCACCGCCAGCAAAAGCAGCAGCGAGCAGCCGAACGCGCCCAGCATGGCCTTGTTCGAGCGCAGGCCGACCGAGAACAGCGACCGGGACGAGCGGACGTTGAACGCGTGGATCAGCTGCCCCATTGCCAGCACGGCAAAGGCCATCGTTTCGCCCAGCGCCGCGCTGCCCCACGTTTTGGCACCGACGGCATAGGCCGTCAGCGTCAGCGCGGCGAACATCACGCCCTGCCACAGGCAGTCGATGCCGACGCCGCCGGACAGCAGGCTCTCCTGCCGGGAGCGGGGACGGCGGTGCATGATATCCTTGGCCGGCGGCTCCACGCCCAGTGCCAGCGCGGGCAGGCTGTCGGTGATCAGGTTGAGCCACAGCAGCTGGATCGGGGCCAGCGGCGTGACGCGCCACAGCAGCAGCGAAACGAACACCGTCAGGATCTCGCCCAGATTGCAGGAGAGCAGGAAATGGACGGAGCGGCGGATGTTATCGTAGATGCCGCGGCCTTCCCGCACGGCGGAAACGATCGTGGCGAAATTGTCGTCCGTCAGGGTCAGGTCGGCGGCGTTCTTCGCCACGTCCGTGCCGGTGACGCCCATCGCGCAGCCGATATCCGCCGCCTTGAGCGCGGGCGCGTCGTTGATGCCGTCGCCCGTCATCGCCACCACGTCGCCGTGCGCCTTCCACGCCTTGACGATGCGGATCTTGTCGGCCGGGGTCACACGTGCATACACGCGGTACTGCGTGATGTCGCGGGCCAGCTCCTCGTCGGGCAGGGCGGCCAGTGCCGCGCCGTCGATCGCGCGCTCGCCCTCGTGCAGGATGCCCAGTTCTTTGGCGATGGCGGAGGCGGTCACGACGTTGTCGCCGGTGATCATCACCGTGCGGATGCCCGCCGCGTCGCATTGGTCGATCGCGTCGCGCACTTCCTCACGCGGCGGGTCGATCATGCCGATCAGTCCGGCCAGCGTCAGGTCGTGCTCCAGTTCCTCCGGCGTGTAGGACGCCGGGGCCTGATCGAGGAAGCGGAACGCCACGGCCAGCACGCGCAGCGCGTCGCCGCCCAGTTCCGTGTTCGCCTTGGCCGCCGCGTCCGGATGCCCGGCCGTGCAGCAGGACAGCACCATCTCCGGCGCGCCCTTGACGATCACCAGCGCGCGGCCGTCCGCCTCGTGCACGGTGGTCATGCGCTTGCGCTCGCTGTCGAACGGCAGCTCGCCCAGCAGGGGCATATCCAGCAGCAGGTCGCTTTTTTCCGTCCCGGCCGCGTGCAGATAGCGCAGGATGGCCGTTTCGGTCGGGTCGCCCAGCTCCGTGATGCCGTCCCCGTCGATCCGCAGCGAGGCATCGGTGCACAGCGCCGCCAGCTGCAGCAGGTTTTTGGCCGAGCCCTCCGGCATCGAGCCGTCCAGCGGCAGGATGCGCCCGGATACGTACAGCCGCCGCAGCGTCATGCGGTTTTGGGTCAGCGTACCGGTCTTGTCGGAGCAGATGACCGAGGTGCTGCCCAGCGTTTCCACCGCAGGCAGGCGACGGATGATGGCGTTGCGCTTGACCATGCGCTGCACGCCCAGCGCCAGAACGATCGTAACGATCGTGGGCAGCCCCTCGGGGATCGCCGCCACGGCCAGCGACACCGCCGTCATGAACATATCCAGCGGCTTTAAGCGGAAGATCAGCCCGACGATAAAGATGACCACGCAGATCGCCAGCGCCAGCAGGCCCAGATATTTGCCCAGCTGCGCCATTTTTTGCTGCAGCGGGGTGGAGCCTTCCTGCTCGCCGTCGAGCATGGAAGCGATATGCCCCATCTCGGAGCGCATCCCCGTCGCCGTGACGACGGCGACGGCGCGCCCGTTGGTGACGCCGCAGCCGGCGTACACCATGTTCGTCCGGTCGGCCAGCGGCGCGATCTCCGGGAACACGTCGGCGGCGTTTTTCTCGGCGGGCAGGCTCTCGCCGGTCAGCGCCGATTCGTTGACGCGCAGGGAGTAGCTTTGCAGCAGGCGGCAGTCCGCCGGGACGAGGTCGCCCGCCTCCAGCTCCACGATGTCACCGGGGACGAGCGCGGCGGCCGGGATGAGCGCCGCCGCGCCGTCCCGGCGCACGCGCGCCTGCGGCGCGGACAGGTTTTTGAGCGCCTGCAGCGCCGCCTCCGCCCGGCTTTCTTGGATCACGCCCAAAACGGCGTTGAGCAGCACGATCAGCACGATCACGATCGGATCGAGCCAGTCGGCCGCCTCGCCCTTGACGAAGCGGGAATACAGGCAGACGCCCATGGATACCGCCGCCGCCAGCAGCAGGATGATGACCATCGGATCGTTGAGTTGGCGGAAAAAGCGCAGGATCGGCCCGGCGGGCTTTTTCTCCGCCAGCCGGTTCTCGCCGAATTCCCGTGTGCGCTGCGCCGCCTGCTCCTGTGTCAGACCGCCCTCGGCGTCGGTGTCCAGCTCGCGCAGGACGTCGGCGGCGGTGTTGCTGTGCCAGATCATTGGCTTTCCCTCCGTTTTCGGCCGGTCGGCCGTGGTTTTGCCGTTATGCCGTCAGCCGTCGCACAGGACGGTCGTCCCCGCCGGGGCGGAGCATACGGTGCGGATGCCGTCGGGCGTGCGGTCGCAGCGGACGTGCAGCTCGCCCCCGCCGGGGAGCGGGTACGTCCCCTCGGCCCAATCAAGATCGCCCAAGGACGGCGAAACGCGGATCTCCTGCCCGCCGGGCTGCAAAAACGTGATGCCCAGCACCTTTTCCATCAGGTACGGCACCGGGCCGGACGACCAGCCGTGGCACAGGCTGTGGCGGAAGTTTTTGTAGCAGAACGCGCCGAAGTCGCCGTGGATATCGGTCTCGCCGGCCTCCGGCAGGCGGTCGATCGGGCAGGCACCGGGCATCCAGTCGATATCGAAATCCTCCCAGAACGTCGTCGCGCCCATGGCGAGCATCCCGCCGTAGTAGGTGCGCAGCGCGTCCAGCGCCGCGGCCGTGCCGGCCGTTTCGTCCAGCGTGCGCAGCAGATAGTAGCTCATGAACGTGGAGAAGCCGTGTGCGCCGCCCTCGCCGACCCGGCGGGCGGCCTCGTCGGCCGTCATCAGCCCGGCCAGATACAGCATCGCCGCGGCGGGCTTGCTGCCCTCGCCGCGTCCGGGGTAGCGGCGCACGCGCTCCTCGGCCGCGCGGATGCGGCCGACGCGCTCCTCATCCTCCCACAGCGAGAGCAGGCCGCGCGCCGCGTCCAGCGCCACCAGCAGCAGCGCGTGCACGCCGTCCTTGGCGGCGGGCGTTCCCTCCGACGGCCAATCGAGGAAATAGCCGTCGATCACGAAGGTGCCGTCATCATCGATGCACGAAAGGATCTGGTCGACCAGTCTCTGCACATAGGCACGGTGCCGATCGGGATATGCGCGGTCGCCGGTGTAGCGGTACCAGTCGTGCAGGATGCACAGCCACCACAGCGAATAGGGCGGCATCCCGTTCATCCAGCCGGGCAGCGGCGTGCAGGCGCAGATGTCGTCCAGACTGCGTTCCAGCACGGGATCCGCGCCGAACAGCGAGCGGATCGCCAGCATCTCCGGATGCGAATCGCCGATCCACACCAGCCGGTCGCGCTTGATGCCGTCCCACAGCAGCCCCTGCATACACAGGCGGCAGGTGTAGGCCGCGGTGTCGAAGATCCGATCAAGCAGCGGATCGCTGCACGAGAACGTGCCGCGCTGCGCCGTTTCGCGGCGGACGTACACCGCCAGCACGCTGCGCAGCGACAGGGCGGCGTTCGGCTCCTGCAGCTCGATATACACGAAGCGGAAGCCCGTTTCGCCCCAGCACTGATCGCTCATCAGCGGGACGGGGACGGTGAAGTCACGCACGGCGTGATCGTTGCACGCGCCCTTGACCCCCAGCGGCGTGACCGCCTCGCTTATCGATTCACCGAAGCGC